>JBBRVA010000568.1:0-5637 GCA_038247295.1 Caldilineales bacterium
AATGGCCTGCACGCCGACCATGGTGATAATCCAGGCACGGTACTTGAGCGGATCACGGATGGCAAGGATCATGCCCACTGCGTAGCCCAAGCATCGGGCCCCGAATAGGGCGAATACCCAATAGGACCACTGCGGTGTCTCCGGGAGGCCGAGTAACTTGGCGAGCATGCCGGGGAAGAACATGTAGAGCAGCCCGGCCACGAACTGGGCGATTGCGATGAACACGAGAGTAATGCGAAGGATGAGGGTTTTCATGGGTATCCTTTGTAGTCAGCGCTGATTGAATTTTAGGTGCTGAGTCGCTGCCGCGCGCGGATGGTCGGAACAGCATAACGCGCGGGCACGCCGCATGGAAAAACCCATGATCAGGCAACCTCCGCTGCAATGGATGTTCGGCGGCGGTTTCTCCTATCTGCCTTTACGACACGGGTTGTAATTCATAGGGTTGCACCAGCACATCGGCAGCGATCCCTAGTTTGCATTGCAGTTTACGAATCATAGCCAGTGACAAAGCACGCTTCCGGTTCAGAATGGCCGCCACCTGCGTCCGTGAACCAAGTACTGGCTCTAAATCACGTGCGGTCAATCCTTGACTCTCCAGCGTATGCAAGATGGCCTCGATCGGGTCGGGCGGTGGAATCGGATAATGTCTGGCTTCATATGCCTCCACCAACGTGACCAACACATCCATTTTATCTCCCTCGGCTGAACCATAGGCGGCGCCCCACAGACGATCAATCTCGTGCAGGGTCGCTTCATAGTCAACCTCATTGCGAATCGGTTTAATCTCCATGGCTACTCCTCAAATCGTCGTCGCATCGATTGCATCATAGGCGCGGTGTGTGCCAATAAAGCGAATATAGATGACGCCGTATGAATAATCCATCGCTACGACCAAGCGGTAATCATTGCCCTTGATGTTAAAGACGACACGATTGTTGGCCAGTATACTGGCATTGCCATAGGCTGTTTTTACATCGGTGGGTGTTGTCCACGTCGCCCGTTTTGCTTTATCATACCACGTTCGTAATGACTGTTCAGCATCGGGATGCTTCTGCCAAAACTCACGTAGCGTGCGCAGGGCAATGATTCTCATCCGCCCATTGTATCACGCTCGCTGAGTAGGAGCAATTGCCTAAAAATGTTCGCAAAAAAGCGTTGCCGTAATTTTTGCTTGGCTATCATCTGGTACTGAGACATGTTGCCGCCGAACAACTATATAGATCGCGGCCGTTCTTTCCCCTAACCACCACGCACACGTTGGCGTATAGGCGACTGCCCATCCAAAAGCAAAAATACGGCACCCGTACTGTCACCCTAAAACGGCGGTATAGATGGTAACCAGCTAAAAACTTGGCATAATTTTAGCAAATCCTTTGTATATATCGTCCAGAAAGATTACAAAAAAATCTGTTAATGCTGGATTGGAATAACGGCGTTGGAGATTGGGTGGCGCAAATGAAAGAGTGGCGCAAATTTTATGGCTGCTTAAGCGATCTGTATTGCTAGTATATTTGATTATGCCGCGTTTGTCAATCATTTTTTGTAAGCTAACCTGAAGGCAAACATGTTACTCGATAACGCAATGGTTTGCCTTCAATATGATATATGATATTCGTATAGTCACTGTATTGACTCGCGGCAATGTTGCCACGCCCGCCCGCACCGGCTGCCACGTGCGGCGTGAGCAGCACATTATCATTTGTGCCCGCCAGCATGACCAGTCGATTATCCGCCGGCAGGGGTTCCCATTCAAAGGTGTCGAGTGCGGCGCCACCCAGCTTACCACTTTGGATCGCGGCGGCCAGATCGTGCTCGTTGATCACGCTGCCGCTGCCGCAACTGACGAGGTAGGCGCCATCCTTCATTTTGGCAAACTGCTCGGCGTTGATCCATAAGTCGGTAGCGGGGAAGTAGGGCAGCAGGTTGGCGACATAATCACTGCTGCGCAAGAGTGTGTCGGTGTCGGCATAGGTCAAGCCCAGCTCTTGTTCCACTGTAGCTGGCAGGCGCCGGCGTTTATAGTAAAGCAGCGTCACATCCCAACCGCGTAGCCGGCGCGCCAACTCGGCGCCAATTTCGCCAAAGCCCAGGATGCCCACCGTGCGTTGCCAAAGCCCTGTTATCCCTTGCCGGCCCGACCAATTGTAGGCAAAAGTGTCTTCGTCCGTACGTTTGCTTTCTGCCCAAGCCGCGCTGGCGGTGCGGGCAATTGTTTCGGTCTCGCGTAATTTTTTACCCAGCGCCAACATCTGCATCACCATGTGCTCGGCGACGCGGATTACACCGGCCTGCGGCCAATAGCAGACCGCTACCCCAGCCGCTTGGGCGGCACTAGTGTCGATGTCATAGGTCAGCGAGCCGAGGCGTAAGATCAACTTTAGCTTGGGCGCGGCCTGGATCATCTCGGCATCGATCACGCCGACGCGCTCGGAGATAAAGTATTCTGTCTCCGGCAGATGGGCGCGCAGGGTTGCTCGATCCGGCTGGCGCAGCACGGTGACGGCCAGTTGCGGCGGCGCGGCGGCCAATGCTGACTGCTGGTGCCGGTAGCCACGTTCGGTGGTGAAGAGCGTCTTGTAACGGGTCATAGGGTTGTCTTTCTCTGTACAAAAGGATGATGTAGTTTTATCAGAGTCTAACATGGCCAACAGTGGCTCGCAAAGACAAACAGTTACACAGAGCGCGTCGCTGTGATTATCGAGAAAAACGGAGAGCATGGTGTGTTTAGAAATGGATCTAACTCTGGTAAATTTCCTCTGCTTTTCCTCCGTGTTCTCTGTGTCTTCTCTGTAAGCGTAGCGACGATCTCTGTGTAACTGTTTTAAGGCTATTACATTACAAATTTATCATGATTGCATTTGACAAGCCGTCTGTAATCGATTACAATGGCGTTGCAACCGATTACAAACGCTCTCCCAATCTGCAAATGACTACAAAACTGTCGGATGTAGCCCGTCGTGCTGGTGTATCTACCGCTTACGTATCGCGTGTTTTGGCGAGTAAGCCGCATATCAGTGAGGAAGTACGCCGTCGCGTCTTAGCCGCGGTTGATGAATTAAATTTTCGGCCCAACCGGCTGGCCCGTAGTTTGCGCTCCCAACGGGCCCAAGTACTCGGCTTGATCATTTCCGATATTCAGAATCCATTCTTTATTTCGATTGTCCGTGCGATCGAAGACATTGCCTATCAACATCGTTACAGCCTGGTGCTGTGTAATGCCGATGAAGATCCGGATAAGGAATCGCTCTACATTGATCTGATGATGGGCGAGAAAGTGGCCGGGGTGGTGATTTCGCCCACACGCGAGACCGATGCCTCCTACCAGCGGCTGGCCGATGTGGGCATTCCGATGGTGGCGATTGACCGTCGCACGAATGATGCCAAAGTTGATACGGTGGTGGTGGACAATATTGAAGCTACCTATGGCTTGATCAGCCATTTGATTGCCGACGGTCACCGGCGGATTGGTGCTGTGGTGGGTGTCCCTGTCGCCACCACCGGGCACGAACGCCGTGCCGGCTATCTACAGGCGTTGCAAGCACACGACATTGCCGTTGATCCCGATTTAATTTGTCTTGGACCGCCGACGATGGCGATTGGTTACCAAAAAGTGAATCAATTGCTGGATTTGCCGAACCCGCCCACGGCCCTATTTTTGGGTAACAGTCTGCTGACGCTAGGCGCCCTGAAGGCGATCTACGAACGTCATTTGCAGATTCCCGATGATATTGCGCTGGTCGCCTTTGACGAGATGGATTGGATGTTTGTCATGCAGCCGGCCTTAACTGTTGTAACGCAGCCCGTCTATGCAATGGGCAAGACGGCGGCGGAGCTCTTGCTCGCCCGTATTGCCGACAAGACCCGTCCTGTGCAAGAAGTCGTGCTCAAGACCACGTTGCAGATTCGCCAGTCCTGCGCGCGGCATGAGGAGGAGTAAGTGGTAAATAGTAAGTGGTAATTGGAGATTGGCAGCACACCACTTATCACTCACTATTTACCACTTACCAATTACCACTACGGTTGATAGCTCCATTTGGGGCTTAACAATAATTCACGTTACTTTACAAGGAGAGATCGAATGAAAACGAAGAACCTGTTCGGTGTCCTTTTGGGCACAATGCTCGTTGTTGCGTTGCTGGCCGGCTGCGCGGCGCCAGCGGCTCCGGCCGCGCCGGCGGCAGATGCCCCCGCCGCAGATGCGCCGGCTGCGGATGCGGCCAGGCCCTACATCCCCGTCATTTCCAAGGGGTTCCAACACCAGTTCTGGCAAGCGGTGAAGGCCGGCTCGGAGCAGGCCGCCGCGGACTTGAATGTGGACATCACCTTCGAAGGCCCCGAATCGGAGACGATGGTCGACAAGCAGATCGAAATGCTGCAAACTGCGCTCGACAAAAAGCCAGCCGCGATTTGTCTGGCCGCGTTGGACAGCAAGGCCGTTGTTCCCCTATTGGAACAGGCCAAAGCCGCCGGCATCCCGGTGATCGGTTTTGACTCCGGTGTCGACAGCGACATCCCAGCTACCACGGCCGCGACCGACAACCTGGCCGCGGCTGGTTTGGCGGCTGACAAAATGGCTGAACTGATCGGCGATGAAGGCGAAGTCGCTGTGATCGTCCACGATCAGACGAGCCGCACCGGCATCGACCGCCGCGATGGTTTTGTCAACCGCATGGCCGAAGCACACCCGAACGTCACGATTGTGGATGTCCAATACGGTGGCGGCGACCAACTCAAGTCCACCGACCTGGCCAAGACCATCATTCAGTCCCACCCGGACCTGAAGGGCTTCTTTGGCGCCAATGAAGGCTCGATCATCGGTGTGCTGAACGGCGTCAAGGAATTGGGCAAGGAAGGCCAGATCGTCGTGATCGGCTATGATGCCGGCAAGCAGCAGATGGACGCGATCCGCAGCGGTGTCGAAGCGGGCGCGATTACGCAGAACCCCGTTGGCATCGGCTACAAATGCGTTGAGTCAGCCGTCAAGGCAATCAATGGCGAAACGTTGGACAAGGTGACCGATACCGGCTTCTTCTGGTACGACGCCACCAACATCGACTCGGAAGAGATCAAGCCGTTGTTGTACGAATAACAGTAGACGGTAGACAGTAGACAGTAGACGGTAGACGGTAGATAGTGAAATCACGGGACAGACTACCGTTCTAGCGACCCGACACTTTGGGCTGGGCCATTGAAATGGCCTGCTGACAAGTCCAGGAAGTGCCTGAGGGCACTAAAAACGAGTCGCCGGGTAGCCCCTGGGCGCGACTTTCTGGTTTCAGCCGCGGGTTTCAACCCGCCCGCGCCAAAGTGTCGGGTCGCTAGACTACCGTTTACCGTTTACCGTCTACCTATTACTGTCTACAAAGGATCATCCATGGGTGAACTCTTGGTTTCAATGGAAGGGATCGACAAGTCCTTTCCGGGCGTCCATGCGCTGAATGAGTGCCGGTTCGAGCTGCGCGCTGGCGAAGTGCATGCGCTACTGGGCGAAAATGGCGCTGGCAAATCCACGATGATGAAGGTGCTCTCCGGCATCTACGCCCCCGATGCCGGTCGTATTCTTTACAAAGGCAACCCCGTTACGATCGCTAACCCCAAAGCGGCGCAGCAACTGGGCATCAGCATGATCCACCA
>JBBRVA010000569.1:0-5631 GCA_038247295.1 Caldilineales bacterium
AATTGTCAACCTCATGCACCAGGCGTTCAGCAAAACGACTGGAGCCCGCAAATGACAGTTATTGTCCCTAATTTATCAAGGCAATCTTCTAGGCCTGGCGCGACGAGTGCCAGGGTGTTGGTAAGAAACATGCTCAGGCAATCTGTTCATATCCTTTTGGTGGAAGATGACGAAATCGATGCCGAACAAATCCTGCGCGCCTTTCGTCATTACCAGGTCGATACACCCTATACGCACGTCATCGATGGGGTGGAAGCGTTACATGTGCTGCGCGGCGAAGGCGGCTACACACGTTTGCCACGGCCGTATATCATTCTGCTCGACATCAATATGCCCCGCATGAATGGTCTCGAATTTCTCAGCGCACTGCGCCGTGACCCCGAACTCAAACGGAGTGTGGTCTTTGTCCTCACCACTTCAAATCGAGACGAGGACATCATGGCTGCCTACGATGGGCAAATCGCTGGTTATTTACTCAAGTCCAAAGTCAGTGAGGATTTTCTGGCCTTTGTTAAGCTGCTAAATTTGTATCAAGTCATGATTGAAATACCACGGTAGCGGTTTCTCATTTTTAACCGAATCTCGTGTAAAGCGAGTTGTGGAGGTATTTGCATGCGGGTGTGCAAATGCTTCCAGAATCTGTTGCTCCACGCTTATCCGGCCCGTGTCCACTCACTGAGTACTCGCTGTAGCTCTTCACGCTTGACCGGCTTGCCCCATTAATTGCGGGTAACACTGCACTATGCGGGGCGCGTATAATCGTAATCACCACTTCACCACGCTCGGTAAATTTGACCGCGTTGCCCATTAAGTTGAGCAAGATCTGGTGCAAGCGGGCCGCGTCGCCAATGACCAACGGCGGCACATCGGGCGCAATCGCACTCAGCAAGATAATGCCTTTGTTTTGGGCCTTAGGCGCCAGAAGCCGGATAACGCTTTGGATTTCATGTTCAAGCGTAAACTCTCGCTCCTCTAAGATCACTTTGCCGGCTTCGATCTTCGAGAAATCGAGAATCCTGTTGATGATTTCCAGTAATTTGTAACTCTCCTCGTGGGCTACGATCGCATATCCGCGCTGTTCTTCGTCCAACTCGGTTTCCATCAGCAATTCCGTCATGCCGGTAATGCCATTCATCGGCGTGCGAATTTCATGGCTCATGGTCGCCAGAAATTCCGATTTGAGGCGCGAGGCCTCAAGCGCTTGATCGCGCGTGCTGGCTAATTCTTGCTCCATGTTGATTCGTTCGGTGATTTCGGTTTGCAAGCGAGCATTGGCCGCCAACAGATCGGCCGTACGCGTTTCGACACGCGTCTCTAATTGGTTGGCATGGGCCTGCACTTGTTCGAGCAAAAAACTATTGACAATGCTATAGCCCAATGTGCTGCCCAGTTGCATATAGAACTGGTAATCACGCGGCCCAAATGTAAATACGACAAATCCGGCATATACATTGGCCGAGTAGAGTGGCACAACCACCAAACTCAGCCGTCGATCTTGCAGAATTGGATGCCCGGACGCCAGTTCTGCCGCCTTGTACAGGCGATTGGTAGGTGCTTCGGCCAGGTTGGCCTCGCGGTCATAGACTGTGATCAAGCGCACCTGGTCGGATGGTGCTTCAAACGAGGAGCGAATCGCGACATAGGCCAGATCAATCCCCAACTGGGGCAATTGCTCGGCAAAGATGGTGGCCAACCGTTCCGGATCATACGGTATTAAAAGACTGCGGCTCACCATGTGTAACTGTGTATACATCTGCTGTTCTTGGAGATGCCGATAGTGGGCAATCGCATTTACTGTCTGTTCAAATAAAAATTGTAGATTCGATTGAAGCAACTGGCACAGATATAGCGCCGTCGCTTGCCATCCTGTCGTGCTGTGCGTATCATTAGGATTGCTAAGTGACAACGCAAATTGTTCTAGCAACGCAAGCAGGCCATTTTTCCAAGCGATGAGGATGCGTTCCTCGTGTAGCTGGTACAACAAATGTTGGACAGGATTGAGCAGGTGCGCAGGATTTTGTTGGAGCATCGCTTGTTCAAAGCCATCGAGAATAGTCTCTATTTTGACTGTCGATTCATGGCTGGCCTGGCCTATCCGGCTGGGCTGTAAGGTGTTGATCAAGCTGCGTCGCGAAATCGTACGCGTACGCGCAAAATAATCCTGAATTTGCTGTTGGTGATCAGCCGCAAAGTTAGCATTTTCTGGAAACGATTTTTTATCGGCTATGGGTGGGGTAAAAGACCAGGGCGTCTTCAAGCGGGCGCCACAAGAATGACGAATAACAACTTCGGTTTGGATCGTCGTACATTCCGGCGTCGGTTTGCCTTCGATAATCGCCAATAACGTTTCCACGCCATGCCACGCCAACTCATAGGCCGGCTGGGCAACGGTGGTTAAGGCTGGATAGACGGAAATACAGTCAGGAATATCGTCAAACCCGGTGACGCTGATCGCTTCGGGTAGGCGAATGCCCCGCTGATGTAACGCCTGCAAAACCCCAATCGCCAGATCATCTGACGAAGCGACAATGGCGTCGGGTCGTAAACCACGCCGATCTAAAAGCTCATGGACGGCTTGCGCGCCAACTGCCCGCGAATCCCAGGTAAAAGCGCCCGGTACAATCAACTCTGCTCGAACCGGCAACCCATGTTGACGCAGTGTATCTTCATAGGCTTGCAGGCGGATTTGCGCATCACGGTTGGTTGGTGTGCCGGTGATAAAGGCAATGTTGCGCCGTTCACAAGTTGTAACCAGGTGTGATACGAGCTGAACCATACCTGTATAACCATCCATTAACACGCGATAGTTGCCTGGTATATCGACGCCCAAACTAACAGTTGGCACCTTGGCATAGCGCTTGAGAAACTGGTCGGCAAAGGTATGATCTTTTAAGATACCCGCCGTCCAGACCAGAATGCCATCCAGCGTATTGAGATCGATCAGACTGTCGACTTGATCGTATAACCAACTGGCATTGGTTTCATCGTGCACTTTTTGCTCGCGGCCACTAAAGGTGACAATGTTGATGTCTAACGCTTTAGCGCCGTCATTGGCGCCCAACCAGAGTTGAGAGGTATAAGAATTAATCGATTCAAGCGTAACAAAACCAATCGTATGACGCCGTGAAGCCATTACTAAATGCTCCTTGTTAACCAAATTTATAAAGGCGCGCAATCAAAGAGTGGACGCGGCGCGGCAACATGCGGGGATAGTTTCGAGGGCAGAGGACCGGTCGACGATCAACCCACTATCGATCCTTACGCTAGTATAACGAAAAACCGGATCGATATCATCCGCCATTTAGCGGATGTTTTATAGCTGAAAGATTGTGTGGGGATCAGGTACGATTGAGATAAACGAGCAGCCACTAGCGAAACGTATAGCGTAATGTTCCATTGGGCTGAGGGCTGTAGTGACCAAAAACAA
The DNA here is from genome assembly GCA_038247295.1 of Caldilineales bacterium. GTDB lineage: Bacteria > Chloroflexota > Anaerolineae > Caldilineales > Caldilineaceae > JAPLGZ01. The sequence continues at coordinate 3,428 of JBBRVA010000569.1, forward strand.
GGGGGCCAGGCGTACGGGTGCGCGGGATAAGTTCGTATAGGTCATCCACTAAAGGCAGACTAGCTAGGGCATCGAGCGGGATCCACTCTGGTGTGCCTTCGTGCGTTGCTTGGATCTGCCGGTTTGCGCTTTCGCCCCAAAAAACAAAGACCAACACCCCAGGGCGTTGCCCATTTTCATCGCTGCCTGTATCAATATTGATGATCGCACGCAGTGCTAAACTGGCTGGTGTCAGCCCGGTCTCTTCGCCTACTTCGCGTAAGGCGGCATTATAAATATCTTCATCGGCCTCGACATGGCCACCAAGACCATTGTAGCGGTTGGCCCACAGCCGTTTATTGGGTGCACCTTTGAGCAGCAGCACCTCTTGCCCATCGGTCTGCGAATTACGACTGGTCAGAAAAATGAGGGTGCGCGGAATCGCCTGATAGCGCCGGCGGCCCGTTTCGCGTGTGCCTTGATCAATCGCCTGCATGGCTTTGCTACCTTGCATCTATACTCAAGTCAGGATGAAAAGCGGAGAATTACCCCACCCTACCCCTCACGGCCATTACGTTAAGAAAAAATCGTTGCATTGTAGGTGTGGTTTGTAACCGCACAATCTCGGTTAGACCACCCACGTGCGGTTTGTAACCGCACCTACGAAATTCTTAATGGCAGTGACCCTAACCGTTCGCGCCCAATGGGCACCCGGCTCACGTCGAAGCCTAAAAAGGGAGGGAACCGTCACGGGGTAGACGAGGTGTCAGTTCCTCCCCTTCCTAGGGCCCCAGAGGCGGGAACCCCGGTAGGAGGGGGTAAAAAACTCCGCTTTTTACATGGAACTCAGTTATAGTGGTAAACAGGTAGATAGGTAAACAGGTAGATAGGTAAACAGGGACTATCTACCTGTTTACTTGTCTACGCCTTCATCTCTACCCGCGCCACCGTCACTTCGTCTAGATATGCCTCGTCTACAATCGCGCCATTGCCGGGTGTTGTCAGCACGGTCAGTGTGCTGTCATCGTTGAGCGTGAAAGGATTGAGGACAATATCACGCTTGAAGTAGCGAGCATTGGCGCTGATATCCCCTGGTAGCTTAAAGTTGGGCAGGCTGGCCAGCGCCACGTTGGCCGTGCGCCCAATGCCAGTTTCCAACATGCCGCCATGCCAGACGGGGATGCCAGCCGCCTGCGCCATGTCGTGAATACGGCGGGCGTCGGCCAGGCCCCCAATGCGGCTGGGCTTGATATTGATCACGCCACAGGCCTTCATTTCCAGCGCCCAGCGCGCATGGTCGGGCGAAACGATGCTTTCATCCAGGCAGATCGGTGTGCGCAGCTGGGGTTGCAACTTGGCGTGGTCAAAGATATCATCGTGGGGCAACGGCTGCTCGATCAACAAGAGATTAAATTGATCCAGTTCGGCCAGGTGGTCGGCATCGGATAGGTGATAGATACTGTTGGCGTCGACTTGCAGGGCAATATCCGGCCAGGCCGCGCGCACCGCGCGGGTCGGCTCGATGTCCCAACCGGGCTTGATCTTGAGCTTGATCCGTTTGTAGCCATCATCGATGTAGGCCCCGACGACCTTGAGCAAGGTGTCAATGTCTTTCTGGATGCCAACGCTCACCCCTACGGCCACCCGGTCCCGAGTGCCGCCCAACATCGCGGCCAAACTGCGCCCCTGCAAGCGTCCAAACAGATCCCACGCCGCAAATTCCAGGCCAGCCTTGGCCATACGGTTGCCGCGCACCTTTTGTAGAACATCGGTCACATCTTCCGGTTTCTGTAAATCGGCCTTGAAGAGCATCGGTACCAGAAATTCTTGCAGAATCGCCCAGACGGTGGACGTATTTTCCTCGTTATAAAAAGGGCTGCCGCCCACGGGTGATTCACCCCAGGCCGTCACGCCCTCGCCTTCGATGCGGACAATCACCGCGTAGCTGCCCAGTTCGCGCCAGCCGCTGGTTTCAAAGGGCGAAACATAGGGTAGTTCGATCTTACGTAACTCAACACGTTCAATGCGCATACGTTCGGGTCTCCTGGTGGGATTGTTGAGCAGAGATTGTACACCGATTTGAAAAATCGGTGTACAGGTGGTTATCAACAGGGTGAATTCTCGATGAGCCATATTATTTTGTCATCATATGCTTTGGTCGTCATCCTGTCAATTGTCCAATCATGGGATGCAGAATTTTCTTGAAAATGTGGCGGTCGCTGATC
>JBBRVA010000570.1:0-5609 GCA_038247295.1 Caldilineales bacterium
GCGATTGCCGTTTTGGTGCTCGCCGTTGTGCTAGGTGTGCGCGCCGGACAGCAACAAGTTGATCTCCATCGTCGCCAACAGGTTGGCATTGCCTTGCAACAGGCCATTGACTTTCGCACCGAAGGCAATCTAGAGGCCGCCCTCGACGCGTATCAGCGCGTTTTGGCCCTCGAACCGGGTAATCCCACCGCCGTCACCGGGATTGAAAATTTGTTGCAGGTGGCCAGCAGTGGCGAAGGTTTACCCACGGCCACAGCCACGCTGGCCGCACCCAGTGGTGATGGCGCACTGCGCGTGCCAGCGCCGATTGTTGACGCTGCAACCGGTGCCACGCCCACGCTGCCGAGTACAGGCGCTGCTGGCAACCTCGCCGGTCTGCTGCGCGCCGCCCAGGCCGATTTCGATGCGGGCCGCTGGGAACAAGCGGTGAATCAGTTGATTTCGCTGCGCCAGGCCGATCCTACCTATGAACTAGCGCAGGTCAATGCGCTCTTGTTTGATGCCTATGTCAACTTGGCAACCGAACGCGACAACGCCGATAAGTTGGAAGAAGCGCTCGCTTTCTACGAACGGGCGCTCGAATTGGATCCTGCCAATACGACGATTCAACGCGAACGTGACTTGTTGGCCACCTATTTGGACGTGTTGACGAACACCGGCGCCGATTGGGCGCAGACTGTCGCTCTGCTGCAAACTTTGTATGCCGAAGAACCTGGCTACCGCGACGTCGCTCAACGCTTGCCAGAAGCACTGGTAGACTATGGCGACCTGCTCGCAGAAACGGTGGACACTTGTCTGGCGGCGCAACAATTTACGGCGGCGCTTGAACTGAGCGTCGCACCGGGGTTGATTGTGAAACGCGATGAAACCCAACAACTCTGTGATGCCGGTGGTGGGATTGCTGCGCGCGGCAATCTCACGACGACAACGGGGACGACATTAACTAACGGCACTGTGGGCACTACAACCACACTCGCAACGGTGGCGACGCCTGCCATTACGCCTGCTTCAGAAATCACCGCCCCACCTGGTGATCTGCCCACGAGTGGTCGCATCCTCTACTCGGCGCTCGATTTGACTACGGGCCGCAGCCGGGTGATGGTCCAGCCCGCCGATGGAAGTACCGCCAGCATGCTGCGTGATGCTGCTGCCCAACCGGCCTTGCGGCCCGATGGTCAGCGCCTAATTTTCCACAATGAACTGAGCGATATGGCCGGTCTGAGCGCGTTTGATCCTGCCAACGGCTTGCTGCTGCGCTTTACGGAATATGCCGAAGATAGTTTGCCCAGTTGGAGTGCAGAGGGCAATCGCATTGTTTTTGCCAGCAACCGCGAAGGTGATCGAATCTGGCGCATCTATGCGATGTGGGCCGAGGATCACGGTGAAGTGACCAACCTCGGCTTTGGCCAATCGCCAGATTGGCATCCACTAGCCGACCAGATTGTCTTCCGCGGCTGCGATGCATCTGGCAATGGCTGCGGATTATGGACGATGAGCGCCAGCGGCAGCAGCCGGGCACCGTTGACAACGGTACCATCGGATGACCGGCCTACCTGGTCGCCAGACGGTAGCACCATCGTCTTTATGAGCAACGAGCGCGATGGCAACCCAGAAATTTACCGCGTGGATGTAGGCAGCGGCGCGGTTACCCGTTTGACTGAAAGCCCAGCGCTCGATGGCTTACCGGTGGTCAGCCCGGATGGAGCGTGGGTGGCTTTTGTGAGCAATCGCGATGGCGCCTGGAAGCTGTGGGCAATGCCGATTGACGGCGGTCCCGCCGGCATATTGGCGCCCATCAATGGTGATTTGGGCGATTGGCTGGCGCAGGATTTGCAGTGGGTCAATTGAAATGTGGGATAGGTAATCATATAATATAAATTATGACAGCACTTAAAGTACCGATCAAAACGCAGATCGAACTACCTTTAGCGGCGATCTCGGCGCTATGTCGTAAGTACGGCGTTGAGCAACTGGCAGTCTTTGGTTCTGTGTTGCGCGACGACTTTCGGGCCGACAGTGATGTCGATTTTCTGGTTGTTTTCCAGAATAACGACTGTGGTCCCTGGATGGGGAAATTTACTGAGATGGAAGAGGAACTGGCCAATTTATTACAGCGCAAGGTTGATTTGATTGATAAAGGTGGCGTCGAGCAAAATCGCAACTGGATCATCCGCAAAAGCATTCTTGAATCTGCTCAGGTGATCTATGAATCGTGATCTAGGCATGGTACTTGAGATTGTCCTTGCTTGTCGCGACATTACAGAATTTATCAAAGATTTAGATGAATACCAGTTTGAGGGCAATCGATTGGTGCGTTCGGCGGTCATTCATCAGATCATGATTGTTGGTGAAGCGACGAAACGCTTGTCGAGTGCTTTTCGAAAGCAGCATTCATCAATCGCTTGGCAGAAAATGGCAGGCATGCGCGATAAACTGATTCATAGCTATGATCGAGTTGATCCTGAGCTAGTCTGGCATGTAGCAACTACCGACATCCCTCTGTTACACGAAGAATTAGCATCGCTCATACTTGATAATGACGAAGCATAATTTTTACCTTTCTAAATCTTTAAGTTGCTAGCCACTCGATAAGGAGAAATCATGCGCACAAATCTGCCCGCCGGTGTGGAAATTTTGGGGGAAGACCATCCACAGGTATCCGAAGTATTAACCCCAGCCGCCCTCGCTTTTATCGCCACTCTCCACCGCCAATTTAACCCCACCCGTAAGGCGCTTTTAGCGCAGCGCGGCGAACGCCAGCTTGCCATTGACGCGGGCGAAATGCCCGACTTTTTGTCCGCAACGGCCAACGTGCGCAGTGAAGCATGGCGCGTGGCGGATGCGCCCGCCGACCTGAATGATCGCCGGGTCGAGATTACCGGTCCCACCGAACGCAAAATGATGATCAACGCGCTCAACTCCGGCGCCAAGGTCTTTATGGCCGACTTTGAAGACGCGCTCTCGCCCACGTGGGAAAATGTCATTGCCGGCCAGATCAATTGTAGCGACGCCATTCGTCGTACGATCGAGTTTCGCAACCCGGACGGTCGCACTTACCGCTTGAACGATCAAACTGCCACACTGCTGATCCGCCCGCGCGGCTGGCATCTGGTGGAAAAACATGTGACGGTGGATGGCGAACCGATTTCGGCCAGCCTCTTCGATTTTGGTCTCTATGTCTTTCGCAACGCCCAAGAACTGTTAAACCGCAGCAGTGGCCCCTATTTCTATCTACCCAAACTAGAAAGCCACCGCGAAGCGCGCCTCTGGAATGATGTTTTTAACACCGCGCAGGATGCGCTCGGCATTCCACGCAGTTCGATCCGCGCCACCGTCTTGATCGAGACGATCCTGGCGGCGTTCGAGATGGAGGAGATTCTCTACGAACTGCGCGACCATGCGGCCGGTCTCAACGCTGGGCGCTGGGATTATATCTTCAGTACGATCAAAAAGCTGCGCAACCGCGCCGACATGGTGTTGCCGGATCGTGGCCAGGTGACGATGACGGTGCCATTTATGCGCGCCTACACCGAACTACTCGTGCATACCTGTCACAAGCATGGCGCCCACGCCATTGGGGGTATGGCCGCCTTTATTCCCAACCGCCGCGATCCCGTAGTCACAGAAAATGCCTTGGCCAAGGTGCGCGAAGACAAGACCCGCGAATCCAACGATGGCTGTGATGGCACTTGGGTCGCCCACCCAGATCTGGTGCCGGTGGCTCTGGAATGCTTCGACAAGGTGTTGGGTGATCGTCCTAACCAGAAAGAAAAACTGCGCGAGGATGTAAAGGTGCAAGGTGCCGACTTGATCAACATAAAAGCCAGCGGTGGCACGATCAGCGAGGCGGGGCTGCGGATGAATGTGAGCGTGGCGCTGCAATATATCAACGCCTGGCTTAATGGCAATGGCGCAGCGGCGATCAATAACCTGATGGAAGACGCAGCCACGGCGGAAATCTCCCGTTCGCAAATTTGGCAGTGGATCCGCCATGCGGCCAAATTAGACGATGGCCGGCCGGTGACGCGCGCGCTCTACACACAGATTCGCAACGAAGAATTGGCCAAGTTGGGTGGTTCAACCGTGGAACGCTACGAGGAATCGGCCGAGTTGTTGGACGGGTTGATCCTAAACGACGCGTTTGTTGAATTTTTAACCATTCCGGCGTATGATCTGCTAACGTAGCAACAGAGTGGTGCGTGAAATCGAAAGTACGCGGAGGTAAGCATGCTCGTTAAAGAAGCCATCGCTCCAGATCGTCCTATAAGCGCCGACGAGTTTGAGCGCATCTTGGATTTGCCAGAAAATCAAGATCGCTTGCTAGAACTCGTCCACGGGAGGGTCGTCGAGAAGATGCCGACTGAAGAACACGGGGTTATCGCCAGTACGCTTAACTTTGCCCTTTTTGCATACAATCGCCAGCACAAAGTAGGGCGGGTGGGCGTTGAGGTACGGCAACGGTTGCCGCATGATCAGCTCAACTCGCGAATGCCCGATATTTCGTTCAGCAGTGCCCGGCGGCCAATTGTACGCAAGGGTGGTGTACCCGAAATGCCGGATCTGGCGGTGGAGATTAAATCGCCGGATGATAGTGTACGCCAGATGCGCGAAAAAGCCGCCTACTATCTGGCCAACGGTGCACGCTTGGTCTGGTTGATCTATCCGCAAAAACGCTTGATCGAAGTCTATGACCCTGATGCTGAGGTCGAGATTTTGATTGAAGGCGATGTACTTACCGGTCGAGATCTGTTACCTGGTTTCATCTTGCCCGTCGCCGAAGTCTTTGCCGACCCTTTGGCCGAATAACTTGTACCATGCAAGGATATGAAGTAACAACAAAGGCGCTGACCCAATCGGTCAGCGCCTTTGTTGTAGTGGTCAAAGGCATGAAAAGTACGCTACTCATTGATCTTTTGCTGCACTGGCTGTTTCTCTGTGGTGTGGCGAGGACGCCCGCCTTTTTTTTCGTTGATCCGCGCTGCCGCCGCCTTTGCTTGTGATGTTGCACTGCCACCACTGCGTCCTATTTCTGCCATCCAAACGCGTGTACCAAATAGCCCAGCCATAAGCCCTGCAAGGCTAAAATCGAGGCTGTAGCCCAGGGTCATTTGCGACCACATCATGCGCGGCAGCGCGTAAAAAAGCGGCATTACGGCATCATCCGCTGTTTGTACCAGTTCCCTCACTTTACGTTGTTGGGGCGAGAGGAGATCGGGATCGATATCCATGCGCGCCGGCGCATAAATTCTGCTTTGCGCAAAAGGCTGTTGTGCCAATAAGCTTTGGGCCTCGACCGAGCCCATAAAGGTTACAAAATCCAGCGCTTGGGGCAGATGGTCGGCGCCGACCGGAATCACATAGCCGAAAAGATCAATGATCTCCGCCGTGGGGATCGCCGAATCCATGATAGGGAAACGAAAGAAGTCCATCTCGTCTTGGAACTTGGGTGGCACGTCGCTAAAATTGTAAGGATCACTCAAAACCATAACGGCCTTGGGCCCGCGCAGCATACCGTTATCGCCGCGGATCAGGCTGAAAAGCAGTCGACGGACCGTAAAGTGCGGCATGGCTCCTCCTCGGTGGGGTCGATCCGTGGTAATGGTGGCGCA
>JBBRVA010000571.1:0-5604 GCA_038247295.1 Caldilineales bacterium
AGTAGGACAGTGAGACAGTACAAACACTGTTCTACTGTCCTACTGATTCACTGTCTTACTTACGCCCAAGTGTACTAGGATGATAGTGCCTGAGGGCACTTGCTATTGTCAGCAGCGGGATTTATCCCCGCGGAAAAGCCGACAAAATCCTGGATGCATCGTCTTATAATGTTGTTGCTTGTCCATTCACGCGTCCAGTGTCGCGCGCAGCGTCTTCACATGTTGGCGCAAGGCGCCCAGCCCATAGCCCAGCGGGCTACCCACATTCAAAAAGCGGTAGCCCCACTCAATCTTCTGTTGTAATTCGGTCACATCTTCAAGCGTTGTGCCCACGACAATGCCCGTGCCTTGCAAACGGCGCGGAATCTCTTGCATAATCTCCTGGACGGCGGACGACCCCGTCTGCGTGATCACGCCCAGCGATGCCGACAGATCCATTGGCCCCACCAGCAATACGTCGATGCCGGGCACGGCGGCAATCGCGTCGAGATTTTCATACGCCTGCACACTTTCAATCTGCAAGATTAAGACCGTCTCATCGTTGGCGGTGCGGATCACGTTACCCCAATCTTCGCCGGCGATCAAGGGCCAGTGCGGTGAGATGCCGCGTTGGCCGAGTGGGGGATAGTGGGCATATTCTACGGCGCGCGCTGCCTCTTCGGCGGTGTTAACCTGCGGCACCATCACCGCTACGGCGCCGACATCATAGGCTTTCTTGATCAGGTGCGGGTCATTCCAGGCCACGCGAATCATGGGTGCCACGCCCTGATTGCGCACCAGCACGGGAATCGCATCCAGCGATTCCGCACCGAGCGGCGAATGCTCGGTGTCGATCCAGAGAAAGTCGATACCGGTCTGGCAAGTCAGCGTAGCAACATGGCTGACAAAAGCCGAAAGTCCGCTGCCAAGCACGAGTTGGCCGCTTTGCAATTTTTGTTTGAGTGGATTGGGGTACATAGTTTTTTCTCCGTTGGCTGAGTATTTTGGATTTTGTAAATTTTTGCACACAGATTTTTATCTATCCCATCTGTAATGCTTCGGGTTGCGGCACTGACCTGAAGCATTGGATAACCGAAAATTGTCATCAATAAAGCAAACTTTTAGTATACACGGATAGGGAGAAACACGGATATTTTTAAGCGTTTCTATCCGTGTTTCTCCCTATCCGTGTATACTTGCTTGAACCGTTACTAGAATCTGTGTTTATCTGGCCGTCTGTGGACTAATTGATTTGCAACAAGCGGCGCGCATTGTCGCCCAGCACGAGACGCTTGGCGGCGTCTGAAATGCGGGCGGTGATGATCTTGCCGATTTGGGGGCGCGGGTCCATCAGCGGCAGATCGGAGCCAAAGAGCACCCGATCGGCCCCCACTTCGGTTACCAGTTGTTCGATCACGCCTGGGTTGCGAAAGGTGGAGCAGGTTTCCAGATAGACATTGGGATGGGCCTGCGCGGCGGCAATCGCCTGGGCACGCTCGATCGGCGTGTTGCCAGCATGGCCCACCACAAAGTTGGCATTAGGATAGTAGGGCGCAATCTCACCCACAAATTTGGGCAATGATTGCGGTTCGGGACCAGTGTGAAAGATAACGGCGAGACCGCGCGCGTTGGCAAATTCATAGATCGGAGCCCACGGCGCCTCGTTGAGCGGCCAAGGCGTGTAGGGTGGATAGAGTTTGATTGCAGCAAAGTGCAATTGGTCAATTGCTCGGCCCAGTTCGGGCAGCATGGTGGCCGGCAGCAGGGGCGAGACATAGACAAAACCGATAAAACGATCCGGATGTTGCGCCACAAAACGCGCCGTCAGATCATTGCCGGTGGTCCCATCCGGGTGGAAGATGTTAAAGACGCAGGACCGATCAATGCCGGCCGCATCCATCGCGTGCAAAAGCAGCGCCGGCTCATCGAGCATACCGTAGCGATCCCAGCGCCCGACATGGCCGTGAAAGTCAATGATTTGTGTACCGTCGATCATGCCGTCACCCCGCCTAAAATCCGTTCTAGATTGCCCGCACAGACCAGCGCCAGTTCCGCGTCGCTTAAACGCGTGTGGTGCAGATAAAACAACATCGGTCCCACGGCATAGCGTGAATACCACGAACCGTAGAGCAAGCGCGCAGCGCCGAACTCGTCACGTAGCGCCTCGATCTCGCCAATCGGCTCGTAGCGGCTCAATTCCAGGTGGGCGTTGGGCAAAAGCGTCAACAGTGGGCGTACGAGCAGATGATGCACATAATGCGCGCCGACGAGTACGGTGATCAGATCCGGATGACCTTGCAAGGTAGTCACCAATTCATCGGCATCCATACTGGGCAGCGGAATCCAGAGGGGGATCCGTTGCGCGCTGAGCCAGTGCAGCAGCGGGTCATAGGCCCAGGGCCGAAAGGGCAAACCAGCCGTCCCTGTATCGTGCAGCCGCACCGATGAGACACGGCCCTGCGCGTGCAACGTCTCGATTTGCGCCTGTGAGGCAGCGCCCGGCATGATCGACCATTGTGCCACCAAACGATCATCGGCGCCCAACCACGCATCCAGGAATTGGTTGCCTTCGACTGGGCTGATCTCCTCGGTTTGGGCGTGATAGACCACCGCGCGCCCGATGCCGTGGTGGTCCATCTCGCGTAGCAGCGCAGCGCGATCGCGGCACGGCGAAGGTTCGTCATGGCGGTCGCCGACGCGGATGTTGGCATCAAAGACGGCGACGCGCGGTTTGAAGTTTAGTGTGCTCATGGCAACCACTCGGCAAACTGCTCGTGCAGGATGCGCTTGCACGCCTGATATTGTTCTTCGCTAAAGCCTTGATAGGGCGAGAGCAGGCGCAGCGGCATCTCTTCCAGCCCGCCCAGGCGCACCAACATCTTGTCATACGCGCCGTCGATGCGGCCTTCGCTCAGGACAGAACCAAGCACACCGTACAACATGTCGTGAAATTCTTTTTGTAACTTGAACATCTCCACCATTTGGCCTTTGCGGCCCGCCTCGAACAAGGCCCAGGTTTTGTGCGGCGACATTGGCCCAAATGAAGAGAGCAGCGAACATTCGCCGTACATACAGCCGTGGGGAAAGTTTGTCTCGCCAAAGAAGTGTTGCAACTCGCCGGCTTGGGTCATCAAAGCCGCCGCCCGATCCAGACCACCGCCAGTGTTCTTAGTGGCAACCAGGTTGGGCACGGCGTCGATCAGGCGGCGATAGTCGGCGCCATCTAGCACACGTTTGGTGCGCGGCAGGTTGTAGTGCAGAAATTGTGCATCGGGAAAAGCGCCGCACACATCGCGGAAAAAGGTCATCACTTCGGTGTCATTGAGCGCACCCCAGGCTGGCATGGAGATCTGAAAGACACGAAAGCCGGTCGCATAGGCAAACGCGATCCGCTCGACAATGTTGGCCGTCGAGAGGCCAATCACACCAACCATCGGGTGGACATCCGCCCCGCGCGTCTCTTCATAAAAAATACGCACAACTTGCTGAAAGCGCACCGTGTCTACGGCGTAGCCTTCCCCTGCCGTGCCAAAAACATATAGATGATTGAAGTGCTGGAGCACGCTGCGCACTTCACGGCGAAAGACATCTTCGATCAACTGCTCGTTTTCATCCCACGGCGCTTCGCAGGAAATTAAAATTGCTTGTGGATAGCGGGCCATATTTTCTCTCTTTGTTAAAGACTAACCCCACCCTAACCCTCCTTTTCCAGGCTTCGACGTGAGCTCAGCCGAACGGGAGGGCTGGGGTGGGGTGGCTGTTACGTCTTTGTAAAATAATTTTCAAACTTGTTGTTGCATTACTCATTGAGATTCTGACTGAGCATCTTCTGCGGCGTGACGACAACCAACACCGCATCCCATGCCTGGCTGGCTTCAGCATAACGGCGCGCCGCCGCTGGATCGGCCATGTAGTGCGAAATCAGCCGCCAACGCATGCTGATTTGGAGCGGATGCGTTTTGCCAAAGAGCTCTGCCACCCCGTAGACCATCACCGTGCGTAAATCCTCGCGCCCGCCATCAATGCAGAGGCTGATGCGTGGATCGCGACGCAAGTTGCGATATTTGGCGGTATCGGTCGTGATGCCAATGTAGCAGCGCCCGTCTTCATAAATGTACCAGACGGGGCTCAACTGCGGCGCGCCGTCCGCCGTATTCGTCGCCACAATCGCATGGCGTGGCGTCTGCAAAAAGCGCTCAATCTCTGCCGAACTCATCACTGCCATAGCCAACTCCTCAAAATCCTACCCTTTCCCTCTGTCATCCTTCGACAAGCTCAGGATGCGTCTTGTCATCTTGTCATTGTCCGACCATAGGTCGGCGTCATCCCTTCACCCGCAACCGCGCCCAGCGAATATGCGTAATGCTGGCATACGTACACCACCAACTGGCATAGAGCTCGCCTTCCAGCGTGGTCATGAGCGTAGGCGCGCCAAAGGCGACGGTGTCGTGGCTGCGTGGATATTTGTCGGGCGAACTGATGCCCAGATGCGTCCAGCCGGTGGTATCCCAGAGCCGCACTTGGTTTTCCAGATCCCAGCTTTGCCCCAGATCACTAGATAAAACGACCAGAAAGCCCGGTTGCTCTCCCTCACGCCGGGTGTAGATAGCGGCCAGTGTGCCATCGGGCAGTTGCGCCGGCCAATTGGTCTGGCCGGGCAGGATGGTTGGTTGGGGCATGGGCCAGGTGCTGGCGTTGGCATCAGTGATCGCGTAGTGGATCGGCAAGTTCACGGCCCCTTTGTCCGGCTGGGTCATATCGGCAGCCCAGTAGAGGGTAAAAAGTTGATCATCGTTCAAGCGCAGCGTTTTGCCGTGCCAGAAGCCCTTGCCCACCGCTGCGCCATCGGCCATTGTCTGCATGGGGCTCCAGGTGAGTCCTCGATCCGCCGAGGTGCAGGCGAGCATGATTGGTTTGTAGGGTCGATCATTATCATAGGCGTGCCACTGATCAAAGGTAGCCAACCAGCGCGCCCCGTGGGCACCATCGGCGAGCTCGACAATGGTGCTGGCCGGGGTGGCCACGAGGCCCGCGGGCAGTTGGATCGGCTGCGGCTGGCTCCAGGTGTGGCCGCCATCTGGCGAGAAAAAGAGCACCGGCTCGTTTTCGATCAAGCCGCCACTGGGGCTGAACATTGGCTTGTCGGGCTGGGAACGATCGGCGCGAAAGGCCAGCACAACCAGCGAACCATCCGCCACGCGCGACAGGAAGCCGTCGTGATACGAATAGGGGCGGTCATCACCGGTCTTGTCATGCAAGAAACCTTGATGCTGCCAGGTAACGCCGCCATCCAGCGAGCGCGTCAGAGCGATATTACCATTGACAGCATACATGCCATCCCCGCGCTGGTAGGTGGCCACAAACTCCTGCGCCGAAAGTTGCAGCGGATGCGCGTGGGAGGCGAAAACATGATAGTGAGCCGGGTCTGGGTTGATATAAAGAATACCGCTGTCGATAATTTCTAGTGTAGCCATGTTTTCTCCAAGTGATTGGGTTAGGAGTAGAGATTGGCGATTAGGGATTGGAGATTGGAGATTAGTGCCCTGTAATCTCCAATCTCCAATCCCTAATTACAAAAATACACCACCGATTTGCTCGTCATTCCAGAGTAACCCGCACCAACCA
>JBBRVA010000572.1:0-5597 GCA_038247295.1 Caldilineales bacterium
GGTTTTGTTCATCGAAAGTGGTAAGAAGTAAGTGGTAAGCGGTAAATAGTAAGTGGCCAATGCACACCGTTACTTACCACTTACTACTTACCTGGCTGTACAAACTTTATTTATGCGCTCTATTAGTCATGCATCCGGTGACGATCCATCCCAGCCGCGTGCGGTTGGCCGGTGCCATCGCCATAGCCGCGCAATTGATTATACACCACAATTTGCTCGGGCGAGAGCAGCGGTGTCACCTGCAAATGCGCGCGCAGATGGACAAAACGGAGTTGGCCATAGAGGTCGGCCAGCGCCATCACCTGGGCTTGGACTTCGGTTTGATCCACGTCGCCAGCGGCAAACAGGGCGCTTAATTCCGCTTCGCGGGCCACAATTTCTTCGCCCAGTTGAGTAGCTTCTGCCTGCATGGCAGTAAAAATTTCGGTAACCTGCTCTGTCTGGGCTTCGGTCAGATCCAATTTTCCGGACAAATCGAGCAGATGGCGCGGTCCTGGATGGTTGTTCAATTCGGCCATGCGCGCATAGCCCATGCCGTGGCCAGCGCGCAGATCATCGACTTCTTGGGCGCTTAATCCGCGCACCGGGCTGTCCAGTTGCGCCACATAAGCGGATTGTGCGGCAGCCTCGACGCCAAACCATTCCATCAGCCACGCCTGCATCTGCTCGATCTCAGCCTGTTGCGCGCTGATAATCGCGGCGGCCATCTGCTGGATCTCGGCATGTTCAGCCTGAGTCTGGGCCATTGTCGCCATGTTAATCGCACCCTGATGGTGCGAGATCATGGCGGTGAGGAAGCGTTGATCAAAGGGCACGCTTTCATCTGTGCTGATTGCCATGTCGCCCATCCCCATTTGCATCCCAGCCGTCGCTGATAGATCCGGGTACCACGCGGTGCGCCACGCTGTCATCTGTTCAATCTCTGGCGTCTGTGTCGCGATCACAGCCGCGGCCAGTTGGCGCACTTCGGCGCGATCGCTCTGTTCTAACGCCGTCTGCGCCATTTCCACCGCACCTTGATGATGTTTGATCATGCCGTCGATAAATTGCGCGTCAAACGGCTGGTCAGGATCCATCATCGCGCCATGATCCATGCCACTCATCATTGTGCCAGTCATCATAGGGCTCGTCATTACGGTGCCGCTCATCATGCGGCTGTGATCCATGCCCGCGATTGGCGTGCCATTCATCATCTGATCATGGTTCATGCCGCCGCGCGTGGGGCCGATGCAGCCGCCCAAGAATAGAGTTGCCCCCATCAGCAATACGATGATTCTGCTTTGCTTAAACATACGAACTGCTCCTTATTTTGTCGATCTTACAAGACTTGATTGGATAGATAACTCAGTATGGCACAAAGTTGTGAAAAAAATATGAACGAGATACGCGGCTAATACTCATAGCGTGCGTAGATCCATTCACTTGGGAAATTAATTCTCGGAAAGCCCCAAAAAAACTGGGGCCTTGACAAGCCCAATCAGCTATGCCAGAATTTTCCTACCCCTCCCCCTTAGGGGTGGGACAAAATTAAGAGGAGCGGGAGATGGAAGAAAAAAGAAAATCGATTTGCTACGCCGATTAAAAAGTGCGGCCTGGCGACAAGGCGGCGGTCATTAAGCAGTTGCAAGCCGAAGGCAAGGTAGTACACTGTCAGCCAAGTTTTGATAGATTAGAACGCTGCGTGCGTAGGTGCGGTTTGTAACCGCACGCGCTCTGGTCGATGCCATTGTGCGGTTACAAACCGCAGTTTCGAATTCTCTAAAACTACAAATGTCATCGTCCAATGCAGGATGAGTTTGGTCAAAAACTTCAGCAAGTTCGTCAAACATAAAAGACCCTACCCTATCAACAAGCAGCCGATAGGGTAGGGTCTTTTATGTTTGCTACAGACAATGTTTAGCGTAGGGAAACCGCGACCGGTGTTACCTGCCATATCTCTTGACAATATTGGCGGATCGTGCGATCCGAAGAGAAAAAGCCGCAACGGGCCGTATTAAGAATTGACCAGCGCGTCCACTGCTCCTGGTTACGGTAAACCTGATCCACCTGCTCCTGGCCTGCAATGTATGACGCATAATCAGCGAGTAACAAAAATTCATCCTGATAGAGTAGGCTGTCAACAATCGGTCGGAAGAGATTGGTATCTCCATTGGAGAAAAGACCGCCAGAGATGCTATCGATCACTCGCTTTAGTTCAGGATTGCTTTGGTAGTAATCCATTGGTCGATACCCTTGTTCTTTGCACGCAAAGACTTCATCGACCGTTAAGCCAAAGAGAAAGAAATTTTCTGCCCCCACCAAATCGCGGATCTCAATATTCGCCCCGTCCAGCGTGCCAATGGTCAGCGCGCCATTGAGGGTAAATTTCATGTTGCCCGTGCCAGAAGCCTCTTTACCGGCCAGCGAAATTTGCTCGGAGAGATCGGCTGCCGGGTAGATGATCTGCGCCGACGAGACGTTGAAGTTTTCCAAAAAGGCGACTTTCAAACGGCCAGCGACATCTGCATCGTGGTTGACGACCGTGGCTACTGAATTGATCAGCTTGATGATCCGTTTTGCCATGACATAGCCTGGCGCAGCCTTGGCCCCAAAAACAAAGGTGCGCGGCACCAGATCCAATGCTGGTTTGTCTTTAAGCCGGTGATAGAGCGTGATAATATGGAGTACTTTGAGCAGTTGGCGCTTATACTCGTGAAGGCGCTTGACCATGATATCAAAGAGCGAGTCGGGGTTGAGCAGCAGGTTCTGTTTTTGCTGGGCATAAGCAGCCAGGTTCTGCTTGTTCTGTCGTTTGACGGCTTGCCAGGCGGTGCGGAAATTTGCGTCATCGACAAAAGTCTCCAACTCACGCAGCCGGTCCAGGTCGGTCAGCCAGCCGTTGCCTAGTTTGCTGGTAATCAGGTCGGCCAGCGCGGGATTCGCCAGCTTCATAAAGCGGCGTGGGGTTATACCATTGGTTTTATTGTGGAACTTTTTCGGCCACAGTTCGGCAAAGTCACGCAAGGTGCGCTCCTTCAACAGTTGTGAATGAAGCGCAGCAACACCGTTGATCGCAAAGCTGCCGACCGCGGCCAAATGAGCCATCCGCACCCGCCGGCCCTCGTTTTCGTCGATGATCGACATGCGCGCAATGCGCGCCTCATCGCCAGGAAAATGATGACGCACTTCCTCCAGAAAGCGCCGATTGATTTCATAGACAATCTCCAGATGGCGGGGTAGCAAGCGTCCAAACAGCGCAACCGGCCACTGTTCCAACGCTTCGGGCAAGAGGGTGTGACAAGTGTAGGCGAAGCTATTGCGCGTCGTCTGCCACGCTTCATCCCAACCCAGGCCATAGTCATCCATCAATAGGCGCATCAATTCGGGGATAGCGATGACAGGGTGAGTGTCGTTTAATTGCATCACCACTTTGTTCGAGAAGTCGGCCCAGTCTGGGTTGCGCAAATGATAACGCCGAATGATGTCATGCAATGAGCAAGCGACAAAGAAATATTGCTGCTTCAAGCGCAACTCGCGTCCCTGCAACGTGCTGTCGTTTGGGTAGAGCACTTTGGAAATACTCTCGGAAAGCGCTTTTTCTTCAACCGCGCGCGAATAGTCGCCGGTGTCAAAGACCTGAAAGTCAAACCGGCGGCTGGCGCGCGCCCGCCATAAACGCAACATATTAACAGTACCTGTGGCATAGCCGGGCACCAACAGATGATATGGTTCGCCACGCACAGTCTGGCCCGCCACCCAACGCGCCCGATAGTCACCGTGCTCGTCGGTGAAATGTTCTGTGTGGCCATACAGCTTGACTTCTACCATGTTGTCGGAATGGCTGATCTCCCACGGATAGTCGCGCAGCGCCCACTCATCCGGGCTTTCCACTTGCCAGCCATCTTCAAAACTCTGGCGGAAAATGCCATATTCATAGCGGATGCCATAGCCCACGGCCGGGATATCCAGCGTCGCTAAAGAATCGAGGAAGCAGGCTGCCAATCGGCCCAAACCGCCATTGCCCAACCCTGGTTCAGGATCTTGCGCTATACAATCTTCGAGGGTTAATTTGTGATCGGCCAACGCCGCGCTGGCTGGCTCGGTCAAATCGGTGTAGAGCAGATTCTGGGGCAGTTGTTTGCCCATCAAATATTCGGCGGAAAGATAATAGACAAACTTGGGGTTGGCGGCATAATGCGCTTCAGTGGTGGCGCGCCAGCGTTCTAATAATTTGCGGCGTGCGGTTTCAGACAATGCCATATAATAATCATAGATAGTGGCCGACGCCACAGCCGCACCCTGGGCATAGTACAAATTATCGATCAGCGCTGGCTGAAAGGCTTTGGCCACCGTTGGCGCGTCATCGGTCGCTAGGGCAGTTGGCGGTGCCATCATGGTTGTCTCGCCAGACATAAAGAGCTCCTTGGGTTGATTGACAAAATGCGTCTGTTTTAGCTCGTATGCAATAATTGTTGTCTATCATTCATTATTAATTCACTCGATTAACAGCGAGCTAAGTTTGTGTTAAGTTTTGCATGAATCCACGCAAAAGCTTGTAACAACCCCGTTTAAAGCCCAATTTGGGTCAAATAGGCATCTTCTGACAAACAGACCAGTTTGCTAGCGACAATGGCGATGAAAGATAATACATGAATAGCTGACCATTGCTATCGAGCGTTATGATCACCTGTAAAATTCACTGAATTGGAGCGAAAATGACGACCATCCGCACGCAGCCAGAGCACAAGCTTCTGCGTTCAGCCACCGTTGTAAAGGCACTGGCTTTGCTTGCCCTCCTCCCAGTTATTTTCTATCTGTATAAGTTTACCCAACGGCGTCGTTATTACCACGGCCTGAGCAAATTACAACTTGACGCAATCCGCAAGTACGAACCTCAGTTTAGATTTCCTGCTCCAGAACAACACGCCCGCTCTTCGTTTGCCGATCATCTTGTTGTAATACCTAATTTTTTGCCAGCTGAAACATTCAAGCAATTGCATGATGAAATTGTGAACTTTGATCAGACCGAGCGCACCTATTTGCCTATCCACAAACAAGGTGGCACGATCGCATATGAAACCCTCCATCAGCGCGCACCTAAGGTAGTTGCGTTTTTTAATGCAACTTACCTGCGTACCCTCTTTTCTAAGCTTGTTGGTGCAACCGTCTATCCCACGCCCATTCAAGATCAGAGTGCCTGCTCGCTGCTTTTTTATACAAAGCCTGGTGATCATATCAATTGGCACTATGACCATAATTTCTACAATGGTCGCCACTTCACGGTGCTTCTGCCAATTGTCAATCAACATAATCAAATACCCGATCGACTCTCTTCGGCACAACTGATGATTAAGCAAGGCACGCAAGAACAAATCATCTCTGGCGCACCCAACACGCTGATCCTCTTTGAAGGCACAAAGGTGCAGCATAAAGTGACGCGGCTTGCGCCGAATGAAACGCGTATTGTCTTGAGTATGACCTTTACCACAAGCCCACAAGCGTCATTGACCAAGGCGGTCGCGCGACGGATCAAGGATGTGGCATTCTTCGGCATCCGTGCCCTCTGGACTTGATCGGGGAAATCGTACTTTTCAGGGAGCCCACAGCCTTCCTACAAA
>JBBRVA010000573.1:0-5590 GCA_038247295.1 Caldilineales bacterium
CAAACCCTCGGCTGGGTTGATGGCCTTTTCGGCGTAAACTTCGCCGGATAAGGAATCAGATCGCGGTGTTTCAATCCCTCGGCTGGGTTGATGGCCTTTTCGGCTGCTCTCGCTGATCACTCAAAATAGGGGCTAATTTTGCTGGTTTCGTCCCATAAAGATGCTTGGTTTGCCACGGATTGGTTGGATTGTATGCAGATTGTTGCTTTTTATACATCTTTTCTCCCACCAGCGAGCATCGTCTTACGCAGATAGATCTGCGGGCCGGACACGACCAGTTTTGGTCGGCAACCACAACCCGGCCTTACATAAACTTGCCCCACTTTACTCTAGTCACACCGGTAAAAGTGGACACTTCACCAAGCTCGCTTGGCCAGCGAGCGTCTCCCCGTAGCAAGTGGCCTACTGCGATGCTCGCAACGCTTCCGGCTAAAAAAAGTGGCGGTTCTTGCAGGCGAAAATCATAGGCGACCATGCATAGTATAGCAGCCTTGCGGGGAAAAGTAAAGTTAGGATCCCCATTTGAGGTGCATTTCAAGTGAGGACAATATCGAACGTGGCGCGGTTGGTTCGGCTAGGTTTGGCGACGCCAGGTAGTCCACGTATAGGATTATATCCACAAAATTCAGGCCGAGGCTCGTTTTTGGGTGGATTTCAGTTTTAGGGAAAACGGGCGTAGCCTCACCCCCCCCCGCTTTTTTGCCGGTTGACAAATGATCACAACTCTGCTATATTCTTTTTGTCAAACCGGTTTGATCAACGAATCCCTCGCAAACTGGTTTTGAAAGCTCCCAAGCCTGTTTTCCATTCTTGTTTATACACGAATTGAGTAACCGTTTTCCCGTGAAACGTGTCACAATTGCCGATATTGCCGCCCGCGCCGGCGTTAGCAAAAGTACAGTTTCGCATGCGCTCAGCGGCAAGCGCACGATCTCTTTGGCCACCCAAAGCCGTATCCACGCGGTGATCGATGAGGTGGGCTATCGTCCGAATATGATGGCACAGCGGTTGGCGGGTGGGGGTCACGCGCGCAATATCGGCCTGGTCTTTCCCCTTTCCACCTTGCTAATTGCCGGCACTGAGACCGAGTTTATTGTCAATGCCGCTAATGCAGCGAACGCGGCTGATTACACGTTTTTACTTTTAACCCATCTTGAAGGCAACACGACGCAGTTTGAACGGATTGTTGAAAGTAAGTTGGTCGACGGTTTTATCCTGATGAAGGTCCACATGCACGATCCGCGCGTCGAATTGATGCGCCGTGAGCGGATTCCATTTATTTTACTGGGTCGCTGCGCCAACAACGATGGCCTCTCGTTTGTCGATGTTGACATTGAGGTGGGGGTAGCGGATGCGGTAGCGCATTTGGCGCAATTGGGCCACCGCAAGGTTGCTTATCTACCATTCATCGACGAAGGTGATTTTGGCTTTGCCATGCGTGTGCTCACCAGCTTTCACACCCACTGTTTGCAATATGGCATCACTCCTGTGATCAAACAATGCAGCGCCACGCGCGCCGGAGCAGAAGCGGCATTCGACGACTTGCTCTGCGAAAAAGAACGTCCCAGCGCATTACTCGTGCGCAGTGAAACGATTGCCGAAGGCATTGGCCGTTCAGCCGCCAAACATGGCTTGCAGATTCCGACTGATCTCTCCCTGATTGGTATGGGCAGTGCGAGTAATCCGATGTATATTCAGCAGGGAACGCTACGGCTAAGTTGGATCGACATTCGCGCCGAGACATTGGCGGTGACCGCCACCCGTTTTCTCCTCGCACACTTAGAAAGTAACGGTACAGATGTCAAACAATGTTTGGTCACACCCCAACTTGTGCTGGGCGATAGTTGCGGCATCGCTTCTTCAACTTCTATTGGTATCCCTTTTCAGGATCAGCTCCGCGGCTAACTGGGGTTGATCCTGACAGGTTACATATTTTCATACACTGTTAATTTTTTACACATTGTTGAATCACACGAGGTTGAATCAAAGGAGGAGTTTGCATGGTAATCAATCAGAGGTTGAACCGCCGCCAGTTTCTAAGTCTATCTTCGGGCGCCAGTGTCGCGCTCCTGTTGGCCGCTTGTGCGCCTGCCGCACCCGCTGGCCAGCCGGCCGGCAGCGAAGCCGCCGCACCAACGGGTGAAGTGATCAAACTTCAGTATCAATCGCGCGAGCCGGAAATCCCCGCCGGTTTGCAACAGTTGTGGGACGAATGGCTGCCCAAGTTTAAAGACGCCAATCCCAACCTCGACATCGAATTTTTGCCCGACCCAGGCGGCAACGAAAAAGATGTCGCGTTGGCCAGTATGGTCGCCGGCACCGCCGCTGATCTGATGGAATTTTGCTGCGAGAATAGCACCTTCTTCATCCAGCAAGATCAGTCGTTGGATCTGCAACCACTGATCGACCGCGATGCCGCCGAGGTCAATATCGACGACTATTATGCTCATCAGTTCGACCCGTGGAAAAAGGATGGCAACATCCACATGATGCCGCGTTTCACCGGCTCGATGTTGATCTATTACAACAAAGATTGGTTCGAGCGGGCAGGGATTGAAGCACTGCCCGCCGAATGGGGCGCGTGGGATTGGCAGAAGTACGCCGAAATCGCCGAGCAGTTTGTCGCCACCGAGCCTCAACAGACCTGGGGGACTTCCAATTATGGCAACGGCGCCAACTGGTTAACGCAGTATTGGCTGCGTGGCTGGGGCACGCACATGGTCAACCCCGACGATTCGACCGAGTGTCTGTTGGCCGGTCCAGAAGCACAGGAATGCCTGGAGTGGATCCGCGCCATGACGTGGGACAAAAAGGCCTATGTGCCCTCGTTCTCGGAAATGTCGGGCGGCGTCGGGCCAGATGCCTTGTTTATGAGCGAGAAGATTCCAATGATGGAAATGGGGCCCTGGAACTTGGGCGTTGTGGTCGATGGCGTCCAGTTCCAGTGGGATGTCGCCCCAATGCCCAATGGTCCAGCCGGCATGACGACCCATCAGTCGGTGGATGGCACCCTGATCTGGAACGGCTCGAAACACACGGAAGAGGCTTGGGCGGTGCTCAAAGGCACAACCAGCCCTGAATATGGTCTGCTCTATGCCACCTATGTGAACAAACAACCTTCGCGCAAGAGCATTCTCGACGAATTCCCCAAAGCATTGCGCAACTACAACGAGAAATACAACGACATCAATCTCGAAATCTTTACCACATCGATTAAAAATGACATTGGCGGACCCGAAGAAATGTTTGCCAAGGATTTCGCGAGCAAAAATGAGATTCTCAAACCCGCCTTCGACCGCGTGATGATCATCGGTGATGCCGGTGTCGACCTGATTGCGCGCCACGCCGAACTGGTGACGCGCTTCAACCGCGACGAAGTGAAAATGGAAGACATTGGCGCCGAGATGGAAAAGCTTAAGTAGGATTGACGATTTACGATTTTTGATTGACGATTTACGAAAAAACGTCGTCTACCCCTAGCTTCGTAAATCAAAAATCAAAAATCGTAAATTGCAAATAAGGATGACGCATGACAAGCATCAGCCAACCCCAAGCAGGAACGGTGGCGCCACCGGCAGGTCGCGTCATGAAACAGAAGACGCGCGAAGCGCTTTATGGCTACTTGATGGCCTCACCGTGGATTTTTGGTTTTCTCTTTTTTACCCTCTATCCACTGATCGCCTCCTTTGTAATTGGCCTCTACAGCACGAATTTTCTCAACAGTTGGAAGTGGGTGGGGCTGCACTGGTTTGAGGCCGCGTTCAGTGATGCGTTGGTCCACAAAGCATTGCTCAACACAGCCTATTTCAGCTTTGTATCGGTGCCACTTTCCTCGACTCTGGCGCTGATTATTGCCGTTATGCTCAATCAGGGGGTTCGTTTCCAAAGCTTCTGGCGCACCGTCTACTATTTGCCCTCGGTGGTTTCTGGCGTGGCTGTCGCCTTGTTGTGGAAGTGGCTCTATGAACCCAACATTGGCCTCTTTAATACCATCCTCAAGGCGTTTGGCATCCAGGGTCCACGCTGGATTTTGGACCAAGAGTGGGCCATGCCGTCGGTGATTTTGATTGCGCTATGGGGTGCTGGTGGGGCCATGCTCATCTATTTGGCCGGGTTGCGTGGGATTCCGACCGCGCTGTATGAAGCAGCGCAAATTGATGGTGCCAGTTCGTGGCGGCGCTTTTGGGCGATCACGTTACCCTTACTGACGCCGACAATTCTGTTTAATGTGGTGCTCAATATTATCGGCTCATGGCAAGTCTTCACCCAGGTCTTGCTGATGTCGAATGGTGGCCCGAATAATGCCACGTTGACCGCTGTCCTCCACATCTATCGTACTGGTTTTCAGAAAGCGGAGTTTGGTTATGCCTCGGCGCAAGGCTGGCTGCTCTTTGTGGTGGTGCTCGTCTTTGTGCTTTTCGCCCTGCGTAGCGCCACAAGTTGGGTAAATTATGATCGGTAAAAAGATGACAGGATGACAAGATGACGCCGACTGCGTCGGACGATGACAGGATGACAAATTATGGATCTGCGCGGCGTAGCGTATGATTGGGTGATGAGGGGATTGGAGGACCAGAATTATGGCAGCATCGGCTCATGTGGAGCGCGTTCCAAAATATCGCAGTGGTAATTTGCAGGAAATCGGGTTGCGCATTCTGCTTTACCTCGCCATCTTGATTGGGGCAGTGATCTTTGCCATGCCCTTCTTTTGGATGATCCGCACGGCTGTAATGCCGAAGTTTGAGGTCTATCTCTTTCCGCCGCTCTGGTTTCCGTCGGAAATTGTTTGGTCCAATTTCCTAAATCCATTCAAGGTCTACCACTTCGAGCGCTGGTTTCTCAACACCGTCATCATTGCCGTCACCAGCATGGTGGGCACGACACTTTCGGCCGCGGTGACAGGGTTTAGCTTTGCCCGTTTACGCTTTCCGTTGCGCGACTTTCTCTTTGTCGTCGTGCACGCCACCATGATTCTGCCCGAACATATCCGGCTTATCCCCAACTATCTACTCTATACAAAACTGGGCTGGGTCGACACCTTTCTACCTTTGATCGTACCCAATTGGTTTGCGCCCGCTTTTTTTGTCTTTTTGCTGCGCCAATTCTTTCTGACTATTCCGCGCGATTATGATGACGCGGCCTATATTGATGGCTGCAATCCACCTACGCTTTTTTGGCGCATCCATTTGCCGCTCAGTTTGCCGGCGCTGGGCGTTGTCAACATCTTCCAGTTGACCTTTATCTGGAACGACTTTATCAATCCGCTGATCTACCTGCACAAGGAACCGCAATTCACGGTTGCGCTGGGATTACGACTCTTCCAGGGGCGCATGTCCAACAATATGCAGGATTTGATGGCAGCTTCGCTGATCGCAGTCTTGCCCACCTTGATCGTCTTCTTCTTCGCCCAACGCTATTTTGTGCAAGGGATTGTCGTGTCGGGGGTTAAAGGATGACGCCGACCTGCGGTCGGGCGATGACAAGATGAGAGGATGACAAGATGACATTGAGAGTCCCTATGTCATCCTCTCATCTTGTCATCCTCCCTACCCCGTCAATTCACTCTAATTTTAGAAAGATTCAAATGAAC
>JBBRVA010000574.1:0-5583 GCA_038247295.1 Caldilineales bacterium
ACAGTGAGACAGTACAAACACTGAATAAGCGCAGCGGCATTGTCCTACTGTCTAACTGACGCACTGTCTAATGATTGAAGCCCAACTGACTAGTACACCTGGGCGTAAATAGACCTACAATGGTTAGTGAAACAGTGAGACAGTGGCACAGTGGTCAGTGACTGACTTACTGTCCTACTGAACTACTGAACTACTGGCTTACTTACGCCGTTGTGTACTAGAGTGTTGCGGCTCGTTTGGGGCGCAAGTCCAAGCTTTGCTTTCTTCGCCACCTTCTTCGCCATGCTCAGCGCCGTAGCTGCTCCTGCCCAGATCTGGTTGTCAAAAATCATCATTGACAGCATCATTGGCACCATTCAGCGCCGCGTGCCCGCCGCTGCCATCGACTGGACGGCACTGTTTGCCCCCGTCGGCGCGCTGGTTCTGGTCTTAGTGCTCGGTGAAGTCGGCAGACGCGTCGCAGAGAGTATGGTGCAGATGCTACGCTTCCAGGTGCAGCACTATGTCGATTATCTGTTGCTCAAAAAGGCGGCTCAATTTGACATTGCCTTCTATGAATCTCCTACTTTCTATGATAAGCTTGACTTTGCGCGCAAGGAAAGCTATCGCACCTTTAACCTGGCGCTCTTGGCAACCGACTCGGTTGGACTCTTGCTCTCGCTCGTGATTACGTTGAGCCTGGTGACGCAGTTCCACCCATTGGCGAGTGTGGTCATGCTGCTGATATCAGCGCCCCAATTGATCGTCAACAGCCAATATGCCCAAGAGATGTTCGCCTTGCTAAACCGGCAGACGCCCGCCCGCCGCATGGTCGACTATCTATCACAACTGTTAACCGAGCGTGAAGCGATTAAAGAGATTCGCCTCTTTGGCTTGCAACAGCCATTTCTCGACAGATTTCAAGACTTCTGGCAGACATTCTTCGCTGAGACAACCCGCATTATCTTTCAGGATTTTGTCCGTTATCACTTGACTGTGCAAGAAAATATCGGCTTTGGGCAAGTCAACGCTGTCGATGACCTGGTGCGGGTCACGCGCGCGGCGGAAAAGGGTGGCGCCGCGCCCTTGATTGACAAGCTGCCCGCTGCTTACCAGACTCGATTGGGCAAGACGTTTGACAACAGCGTCGATCTCTCCGGCGGTGAATGGCAGAAGATCGCCCTCAGTCGCGCCTTTATGCGTGACGCACCGATCCTCATTCTGGATGAACCGACCGCGGCATTGGATGCAAAAGCCGAGTACGATGTCTACCTGCGCTTTGCCGAACTGACGGCGAACAAGATAACGGTCTTTGTCTCGCATCGTTTTTCGACAGTACGAATGGCACAGCATATTCTAGTACACTTGGGCGTAAGTAAGACAGTGAATCAGTAGGACAGTAGAACAGTGTTTGTACTGTCTCACTGTCCTACTGATTCACTACTGATTCACCGGAGAATAGTATGGTTATTTCCGCCCAAGTGTACTAGTGTTGGCAAATGGGCGGCTGATCGAGGAAGGCGCTCATGACAGGCTGATGGCGCTCAATGGCCAGTATGCCGAAATGTTCAATGTGCAAGCCGAACGCTATCGGTAGCGGATATGGTCGTCATCTTTGATTTTGAAGTGTGGCGACTTTGATTGGACACATTGATGGCCACATCGTGGGTGTGGTATACTTCTAGCCTAAATATTCCTGAACGCTATGACCAATTGAGGAAATACCTCACAATGGAACGAACACTTTCTATTAAATTGCCGGAATCTGTTTTTCAGAAAGTACAGCATGCCGCCACTCATACGCAACGCACCATCGACGATATAATTGTAAATACGATTAATGCCGCATTTGTTGCACCGTCAGATATTCCATCTGAACTGGCCGACGAACTGGCTTCTATGTACTACAGCAAAGATGAAACGCTATGGCAAGCCCTTCGGCCATCAATAAACGCAAAGCAACGCAAACGATTACAAGAACTTAATGGCCTAGCGAACGAGCGCGAGCTTACTCAATCAGAACTTGAAGAACAGAAAGTACTCCTTTTAGCCCATCATCGTTCAGTTCTGCGTAGAGCACAGGCGATCGCTATCCTGACTTTGCGAGGATACACCCTGTCTGATGAACGCTTACTGCAGACAATTCTATAACGCATGTCAGCCACGATTTCGCGTGCTCAGCATAGACTCGCTCGAGACCGAGCCCATTATCTGTGTGAGTATTGTCAAACTGCCGAAGTGTTGAGTGGGTTGAAAAATAATGTAGACCATATCATTGCCAAGTCTCGCGGCGGCTCTAATGACTTGGATAATCTCTGCGCAGCCTGCTCTTTTTGTAATGGCTGTAAACATGCCAAAGTGACAGGAATTGATCCTGAAACGGGGCAAGCTGTAGGCTTATTCCATCCTCGTCAACAGACTTGGCACGAACACTTTCGCTGGCTTGGTGATGGCACTATCATCCTTGGCCTGACAGCCTGCGGGCGAGCGACTGTTGAAGCATTGTGCTTCAATGAACCTTTGAGCGTGGCTGCACGCTCGCTCTGGGTTCAAACCGGCCGCCATCCCCCAAAATAATTTTATCCTGTTCTCCATCAAATCACAGACAGTGTGGCGATAAGTCCGTACATAGTGCAAGCTGGTCAGGCGCGGCTTGTGACCTAACGCTGCCGCGTCATATTGACCCGCATTTCTACAACCATGAGGAGAAATTTATGCTTCGTCAAGCAGTCTATCAACACTACTGGGAAAAAGGCTGGGCGGTGGTGGAAAATGTTTTTGCGGCGGAAGAGGCAGAAAGAATTGCGCAGTTGGCCCTACGCATCAGCCAGGAAGAGCTTAAAAGTGGCGGTGATCGTTATGTGGCGGATGCTTCCGACGACGGCGAGTTTGCCCCACGCAAGATCGAGCGGCCTTTCTCGAAACATGCCGATTTTCAAGCCTTTACGCTCGATCAACAGTTGGTGCAGCTGCTGGCGACTTTGTTGGGCGCGCCGCCGTTGTTGGCCACTGACCAGCTTTTTATGAAACCACCCCGTTTTGGTTCGGCCAAACCTTATCACCAGGACAATTTTTACTTCCAGTGCCAGCCGGCGGACCATGTGATCACGGCTTGGATTGCGCTCGATGATGTGGATGCGAAAAATGGCTGTTTGCGCTACATTGATGGCTCGCACAAAGGCCCGATTTTGGCGCATGAGCCGGTGCCGGGCGAACCGTACAACCTCGTGCCGCCGCCCGAACTGATCGACCTGCGCAAAGAGTCGCTGGCGCTGGTGCGCAAAGGCGGGGTCGTTTTTCACCATAGCCAGGCCTTGCACACTTCGCATCGCAACGAATCAGATCGCTGGCGGCGCGGCTATGCCACGCATTGGGTAACCGGCGATGTGTCCTCTAGCAACGGCACGCTGGATCGGGCTTACTACAAAGCCGCCAATTACCCAGCAAACTAACGTTTACTTCTACGCCGTCGTGACCTTGATGGCGGTTGGTATGAATTTATGGCGGCCATTAAATGCTGTGCGGTGGGCGGTGTGATTCAGGCGTCGCTAGCGTTCCAAACTCAGTTAGCCACAGCGCAGATGCAGTTGTAAGGTTACCGGATGGCTCTGCAACAACAGTACGGCGCGCTGCTCTGATTGCGGCGTACTTATGCGGTGGTGGCGCTTGGCTTTGAATGGGTAGTATGGGAGGAACTGTAGACAGCCTAGCCATCCTTGTGCGCACTTTGCACTCTCGTTACTCATGAACCAACCCGACTATTTGCTTTGCTCATCAGCAGCAAGTGTGCGCGACGCTGGTTTAGAAGTTACGCAGTTGGGAGCGTCGACAGCCCTGTCAGCAGCCGGCAGGATGCCGGCGTTCCCAGGCGTAACTCCTAATAGTAAACCAGAAAAGACGAGTCAAGACCAGAAGCATACGCGACAGAGGGTGATACAAGTGGTGATACAAATCAAGTTTACGATTTATATTTAAGGGCTTACGCAAGATAGCTGTTCTTGCACCCGCTCAGCCAGCGCAAGCTGCGATAAATGAATTAGCGCGGCGGCCCCGCTTTAATGCGCGCCAATAGCGCATCCATGGGTGCCCGTGAGGTAAAGATCGCTTCGAACCACCAGGTGGCGCCGGCCGCTTCGTATTCGCGCACAAGGGTCGTGGCGACCGCTTCGGATGCACCGTCAACGGCCACCGCAAAAGGTGTGGCGGCGGTGCGCTGCTGCTGAATCGTGGCGACCTGCTCTGCGATCTGATGCGGCGTTTTGGTGATCTCACACTGCTCGTTGATTGTGCCCATGATCCAGCCGTCCCAGCGGGCGGCGCAGGGCAGCCGGACTGTCGCCACCGATCCAAATGGGGATACGCGGGCGTTGCACGGGGGAAGGCAGAAAGCGCACGCCTTCGGCCGTATAGTGTTGGCCTTGGGTAATCTCTTCCCCCGACCAGAGCTTGGTGAGCAGATCAAGCCCTTCATCTGTCATCTCCGCCCGAATTTTGGCATCCCCCGGTTCCGCAAATGGGGTAAAATCAGAGGCGATGCCCAAACCGGTGCCAAAGATCATGCGGCCATTGCTTAGGCGGTCCAACGCAGTCAGCAGGCGCGCCAATAAATGCGGACGGTAACGTGGCAGCGGCGCCACACCGGTTACCAACTTTATCTGCTCGGTTGCGCTGGCGACCGCGCTCAAGATCACCTACGGGTCGCCGACTTCCCAGGGAAAGACCAGGTGATCCCAGGCCCCACAAAAGACCGCCAAAAAAAGTAACGCAATCCGCCCCATGCTACCTTCGGCCAGCCGTTCGGCTTGCGGCATGGTCAGGGGGCGGCGCAGAACAAGGTCGGTTACAAAGCTAATCAGCAGAAAAGGTACAAGCCCCCACAGCCCGTCGCCCAAGACCGCAAAATCGAGGGAAACTTTCAAAATCATAAAGAAGAAGGCGGCCATAAAAATCGCACTGGCCAGCAAAAAGCCGACGACAAATACCCCGTAACCAGCGCGTAATTCGCGCCGCGTGTAGACTTTGCCATTGGCCCGTTCTTCGTACAACGGCGCCAACCAGCGGATGCGCAATGCAACCAGGGGCGCGGCCAAAATAGTTTCGAGCAGATAGAAGACCATCATCGTCTCTGCCGTCCAATGCGACCAGACGAGCCCAGCCACGGCGATCAAATTGATGCCCAACGCGGCGCCGATGGTCGTGATGATAGATACGATTGATTTTAGCGGCATGCTTACTTTTCTTGTGGATGGATGGTTAGCCGCGAATAATTTTCCCTTATCCTTTCTTTTAAAGCAAAATCTGCCCGCGGGTGAGTATAGCGAGGGAGGTCGAAGCTTAGCACCAGGTCATGCCAGGGCTGTGACCCACGCGCTAGGCATTGGCACCTGCTACTCGCGCCAGCCATCTTGAACAAACAAGCATCTATTTGGGTAGCTTCCCATTTTGATCGAAGATGCGATAGAGCAACACGGGTACAATGGCGTGCTGCAGCACATGAAGCGCCACACTGCCGAACATGATGCGGCTCAAACCAGTGCGCCCATGGGTGGTCATAGCCACCAAGTCGATCGCCTCTGCTTCGATACATTGCTCAATTTCTGGAAT
>JBBRVA010000575.1:0-5582 GCA_038247295.1 Caldilineales bacterium
CTGGCCTTATGGGCAAGTGAACACAATAATAGGATCCCCCAAACCTAGGCGGCTTGATTGTACCCAGGAAAATGAACATAAAAAGGTCGCACCAGTTTGGGTGCGACCCTTTTTGTGTTTACAGTTAAAAAAGTGAGCAGCTTATTGCAAATCCACAGTTACATTCACATCCGAGCCGGGCACTTGGGGCAAAATTTGCTCCTGAAGCAGTGTGGCGATGGCTGGGTCACTGAGTGGCGTGTCGGCAAGGAAAGGCGAGGCTAGGCTAAGCGCTGATTGCAAAGATGGCAGATCGTAATTGAGCGTCAGCGCAACGTTGCCATCGAGCAGAAGTTCCAACTTGTTTGGATCCGTAGCAATTTGCAACTGATCGGCATTCAAGCCGCTGAGAATGGCGACCACATTGGCCGGCAGGCTGATCGGCAGGCCGGGCATGACACCGGCGGGCAGACCACCCAGCGTTTGTACCGCACCCTGTTGTATAACAGCACTCAGAAGAATGACCGGTGGCGCCTGACCCTGTAAATCTGGTGGCGTCATCGTTTTGTTAATCTCAACTGGTGCGGCATCTGCGGCAGCGCCCGGCAAGGAGACATTCGCCTTGATACTCCCGGTCTCTTGCAACAAACTGAGGCCGGTGGCGATCATGGCTGGGTCGATACCGGCGGCGGGCGCCACGACGTTGACTAATGTGTTGAGCGTCTCCGGTGTCCAGGTAATCGTCGGTAAGGTCTGACCATTCGTCGCTAAGAAGAGGCCGTCCTGGCCGATATCCAGGCTTAACTGTTGGACATTGGCCGCTTGCAATTTCTGCAAAATATCGGCTGGCACAATTGGGTTGCCAGAAACCGGAATGCCATAGACCGCCAGCGTACCATCTTCATTAATCGCCACATTGACCGCCGCGATCTCGGTGGTGCCGGCTGGTTCCCCTGTGAAAGAGACATCCAGATCAAGCGCTGCGCCAGGTAACAGGGGCAATACCTGGCCTAGTGTGGCCGCCAAATTTGGGTCGGGCAGCAGGGGGGTGGCAAGCGCCAAGGCCTGGTTTAAGGAGTTGGTATCATAAGCGATGCCAGGCAGGGGTTGGTCGTTGATTGCCAGATCAATGCCATTCGGCTGCGTCGTGACGGACAGCTTTTCTGCCCCGATCGAGGAGAGCAAGCCCAACGTATTCGCATCTAGCTTAATCGGCGCTAGATCAGAAAGCGCGACGCTGCCCAACTTGGCATTGCCTTCAGGATCAAACGACAGGCTACCAATCGTGAAGGGGCCAATCGTCGGCGTGGCTGGGGCTGTCTCGGCACTGACTGTAGTTTCACCTTGCCAGCGTGGAATATCCAACGCCGTCGCGCCGGCAGCCAAGGGCAGCCGCAAATCGACGCCCAGGCCAATTTGGCGTGTGACCGGCAGCCAATCCGCAATTAGAGGCCCATTGGCACCCAATTGCGGCAGCTTGCGGATCACTTCCTGCAAGGTTGCCATCTTTGTTGCATCCCAAGCGATGTAGGGCAAGTCCTGGCCGTTGGCATAAACATGAATGCCGTTGTAGCCAAGCCGGACTTCCAATTTCTGGACGTTAGCGGTTTGTAGCTGCTGGATCATAGCTGGCTGCAAAATAACCGCCGGAACGCCAAAGCCGAATACAGTGGCCGTGCCATCTGGCTGAATATTGAGGGGAATCGATGGCAGATTAAACCAGGTTGCACCTGTCGTTCCGCCTCCACAACCGCCCAAGACCAGACTGGCAATCAGTGCAACCAGTAAGATTTTATAAATCTTTGGATGGGCCTGCATTTGCAGTCTCCTTTGATGAATGAATGGTGAGAATAATATCAGCAGGGTAATGCAGAAAGATAAACTTTAACAATAGGCGGCAGACGATGAGACAACCGCTATGCTTGAGATGTGTAACCGTATCGCTTCGGGGTTGATTGTTGATAAAAGTACAAATGAATATTTTGCAGAATGATACAACAAATTGCCCTATCACACAAGCGCTGTTACAGCTAATTTACGTTCAACTTTAGCAGCTATTGTTTGTTACTTTAGCAATGTTTTTTAATCCAAAGTCAAACCAATTTAGGTAAATTATCACGCTTGATCTGACAATTGTTTTGTTGATGCGGGGAATCATCCTCAAATGCCTCATCTGAAGATGCTCCCTTCGCGTGGCTCAATTAATTTTGTGCATTTTCATGACGGTAAAAGATGGAGGGCAGTCATGAAGCTGCCATGCGGTGCTGTAACGCATCGCGCATGGCTTGCTGATCACTCCACGGGTATTCTGTCGTACCAAAACACATGCTGCGTTCGTGGCCCTTGCCAAAGGCCGCCACTACATCGCCCGGCTCGGCCATATCCACCGCGTGTTGGATCGCCGCGGACCGCTCCGGTATGATCACGTAGGCGCTTTCGTCGGCAAATTCACGCACACCACGCGCTATCTCAGCATTGATGGCGGCCAAATCTTCGGTGCGTGGATCCTCGGCTGTAATAACACTAAAGTCGGCCAATTGTCCACTCACCCGCCCCATCAGATAACGCTTGGCATTGTCGCGCAAGCCAGCACTGCCAAAAACGGCAATCAGACGTCCTTTACCCGCCGCGTTGCCCTGGCCCACCAGCGGACGCAATGTGAGCAGCGCCCGTTCTAAGCTAACGGGGGTATGCGCAAAATCAACAATTGCCAAAAAAGGTTGGCCACCGTCGATGCGCTCCATGCGCCCGACAACCCCATTGAAGCGTGCAATGCCACTCTGGATCATCGCTGGCTCAAGCCCGAGGGTTAATCCAACCGTAATTGTACAGAGGACGTTGTAGACGTTGAAATCGCCAATCAGTTGCGTCACGACCTCAAATTCACCTCCCCACCATTGACAGGTGAACGATGTCTGATTGGGCAAATAGACGATGTTGGCCGCCCTTACGTCGGGGATAAGATTGGTGGCTGTGTCCGCCATGCCATAGCTGCGTGTGACAATCCTATCACCGTGGACAGCACGCTCCTCGGCTAAGACAGTTTGTAAAGCGGCAAAGCTGCCCTCATCATCGGCATTGAGCACCGCACAGCGGGGTACCCCAGGTTTGGCCGGCGATGCATAAAGCGCCCGGAAGAGTTTGGCCTTGGCAGCTACATAGGCATCGCGTGTGCCATGTTCGTCTAGATGTTCGTGAGTAATATTCGTGACGGCGGCAATATCAAAGTCAACTGCGGCCACTCGATCCTGATTCAGGCCGTGGCTGGTGCTTTCGACAACCGCATATTGACAGCCGGCATCCCGCATCTGAGCCAGAAATCGTTGTACATCAGGTGCGTCGGGCGTGGTGACATGCAACCCTGTATCGCTCTCCTGGCCACGAATCCGCGCGCCTACTGTAGTGATCATACCAACGCGGCCTGCCTCCGTGCCATCCTGCGTCGTGGCGGCAGCCAGAACAGATTCGATAAGCGAGGAAGTCGTTGTTTTGCCATCCGTACCCGTAACGCCAATCACAGTCAGCGTCGCACTTGGGAAGCCGTACAATGCCGCGCTGCAAACAGCTAGCGCCCGGCGGCTGTCTTCCACGCGTACATAGGCGACATCATCGGGTAAGATAGTTCCCTGTGCTGCTAGGATGGCAGGTGTCAGCGTACCCAATACCGCTGTTGCACCCTGTTCCACGGCGCTGGCGATAAAACGATGCCCATCCACACGGCCACCTTTGACGGCAACAAAAAGTGAGCCAGGCATTACGCTGCGGCTATCGGCGGTTACCATTTGGATGATAATATCAGACGGGTTACGCCTGGAAGAAATATCAAAATCCGGAATTGTGGCCACTAAATCAAGTAAAGAGGGCATAAATCAGTCAGTCTTTCCTGGTTTAGGTCTGGTGCTAGCAACTTTAGTGCTTTGAGGCGCTAACTGCCTTCATTCTACATAATTTTGGGCAGATTGGCAATCACGCGAGATTTTTCAAATATCACGCGGCCCGCGCACGACTGCGATTCCCGCCGCAAAAATTACCACCACCAATAAAACACTGGCGCCGACAAAAACGGGTGGCAAACTACTATAGATCGCCTCTGCCACATCGATGGGGACTGGCGTCATGGTTGGCGTCGGCGTATCCGCTGGTGTTGCCGTGGAAGTTGGGGTTGGCGTCGGTGTTGGTGTAGATGTTGGGGTTGGTGTGCTATCATCTTCTGGAGTCACGGTGGCTGTGGCTGTCGCTGGTGCAGGCGGTGTTGCCGTCAGCGATACGATTTGGGCCGCAGGCATATTCATAGTAATCACAGTACTGTTTTGAAAATCTGCTAAAGCAACGGCTGTCGTTTGGGATTCAGATTCGCCGTCATCGGTACTGGATTCTGAAGGTACAGGCGTAGCCGCCACGACCGTTGGCAAGGCAATCGTAATACTAACTGGGCCGCTGTTCGTTACAGGAACGCCGGCCGCACTGGTTGCTACCAGGATGGTGCCAGGTGTGTCGGTCGGCGCGAGGATGGGCGGCTCCGTCGGTAAGGGTGTTTCGGTCGCTGTGTTTGTAGGTGTGGCGGTTGCGGTTGGTAACGGCGTATCCGTTGGTAAAGGTGTTTCGGTCGCTGTATTGGTGGGTGTCGGCGTCGCGGTATCGGTGGCCGTGGGCGTCGGCGTCGCCGTATCGGTCGGCGTCGGCGTTGGCGTAAACGTGGGCGTGGGCGTCGCCAGTGCCGCTTTGACATCTAGCGGCGGCAACGCGGCCACGGCATTAAAAGTAACACCCTCGTCATCGCTGCGCAAAACCCAATCAGTTTCCGTACCGGCATAAATTGTACGCGCCGCCTTGGGTGTATTTCCTAAAGAAAAGGTTGAACCGGCATAAGATGCACCGTTCAACGTAGATTGTTGCCACACATCGCCAATGCCACTCCAGAGACCGGCGTCGGTTGCCGCCACAATCAGCCGCCCTGTGCTTACCAGATCATTAACTGCAGTTGCTGGGAAATTGGGTACTTTCACCCAATTGTCGCCATCGTTACTGCTGTAAAGACCACTGCCAGTACCGATGTACAAAGTTTTATCTTGCACAATCAAACTAAAGATGATGCCAAAATCCGGAAAGGTTGCAACTTGGGTCCAAGCCGCTGCGACAGGCGGCAGCCGGTATAGCCCAGCATGCGTGCCTATATAGAGCGTGTTGCTGTACGTGGTTATTTCACGGATGCGCCGCGCTTCACCAGCCAGGCCATCGCTGAGCTTTTGCCAGTTATCGCCACCGCTGTCACTGCGAAAAACGCCATCAAAACGCGTGCCGGCGTAGAAGACACTTTTCTTGTTTTCGATCGTAGCATACAACTCACCCACGGCGCTGGTTTC
Source organism: Caldilineales bacterium (assembly GCA_038247295.1). GTDB lineage: Bacteria > Chloroflexota > Anaerolineae > Caldilineales > Caldilineaceae > JAPLGZ01. The sequence goes on from JBBRVA010000575.1 coordinate 5,343, forward strand.
GCTTATTAATGCTTTAAAGGCGACGATCTCTTCCCAACTGTCGCCACCGTTGCGGCTGCGGAACAAATGACCGACGCCACCATCGGCGGCCAAGGCCAGCGACGCATTTTGCGGATCAAAGGCTAGCGCTGCTACGCTGATATTTTCTAATAGACCAGTATTAACCGTCAGCCAACTCAAGCCACCATCATTGCTACGGTAGATGCCAGGCGGCTGGGGGGAATTTAAGGTGCCGGCCAA
>JBBRVA010000576.1:0-5579 GCA_038247295.1 Caldilineales bacterium
CACAGACATACTCGGCAAACCCACCCCAGCCACTGCCAGATAGATCGCCGAAGACTGCATCCCCTGGTTGAAACTGCTTGACATTTTTGCCGACAGCTTCCACCTGCCCGGCGACGTCACAGCCGAGGATCTTGTATTTTGGCTTGAAAACGCTGTCCATGCGGGCCAGGAACGGCTTTCCACGCAGGAGATCCCAGTCCCATGAATTGACGGAGGCGGCATGGATTTTGATCAGCACTTCATCGTCCTTGGGCGTCGGCTTGGCGACTTCCTCCAGCTTCAGCACAGCGGGTGAACCATAGGTGTGATAAACAATTGCTTTCATCTGTATTACTCCATCGTGATGACGAGATTGCCCGTTTTGTGCCCTTGTTCAACATAGCGGTGCGCTTCGACCGTTTGCGCCAACGGATAGCTGCGGTCAATGACCGCCTTGACCTTGCCCGCCTCAATCAGCGCTTTGAGGGAAAGCAGATCTGCCGGGGTATAGGCAGCCATCTCAAAAATGACCCTTTTGTCGGTGCGGTTTGAAACCCATAACCCGCGGGCCATCCCCCTAAGGCTTGGATTCCCTAACACATAGCGCCCATTTTGCTTCAGGGCTAGGATACTTCGTGAAAACGGGCTTTTGCCAACTACGTCGATGATGACATCATAGCGCTGCCCATTTTTGGTAAAATCGGTTTGCGTATAATCGATGACATAGTCTGCCCCCAGCGCACGCAGCATCGCCAATTTGGGGGTGCTGTCCACACAAGTCACTTCAGCCCCCCACGCCTTGGCGATCTGTAGGGCATAGGTACCGATGCTGCCGCCGGCGCCATTGATCAAGAGCCGTTCGCCGGCTTGGAGATTGGCTTTTTGAAGAAAATGCAATCCATTCACGCCCCCCGTCGGGATGGTGGCGGCTTCGGCATAGCTCATGTTGGCGGGTTTTAACACGATTGGATAGGTTTCAGGCAAACATGCGTACTCGGCATAGGCGCCAAAACGCAACAGGGTAGCCGCAAACACCTGGTCACCCGGCTTAAAGCGGGTGACGGCTTTGCCGACGGCGGCAATTTCCCCGGCCAGCTCTTGGCCGAGGATGGTGAGTCTTTGGGGTTTAGCGAAACCCACATAGAGCCGCAAGGGTAGCCGATACAAGATCGGTATTTTTAATGCGCGCACCTCACAGTCGCCTGCGGTTACAGTGGCGGCATGAACTTTGATCAGGACTTCATTATCTTTCGGCACCGGTTTTGCGATCTCGCGAAGCTGAAGCACATCCGGTCCGCCATAGGTGGTCCATATCACTGCTTTCATCAGTTCCCTCCCGGGTGGTCAGGCCTGATGGTTCTCCACCACGGTAATCACGACACTGCCCTTTTTCTCCCCCGCTTCGACATAGCGGTGCGCCGCGGCGACTTGCGCCAGCGGAAAGCTGCGATCAATTATCGCTTTAATCTGCCCCGCCTCTACCAACTCTTTAATGTGGATAAGATCGGCAAGGCTTTCAATTGACAAGGCGCAAATCACTTTCGGGCCGCTCGTCCTGGCGGTCATGAGCATTTGCCAAAGCTGAGGCGTCTTAAAGCTGGCGAGGAGATAGCGCCCGTTGGCCGTGAGCGAGTTTTTGACGCGAGCAAACGAACTCCGCCCCATGATGTCAAAGACCACGTCGTAGCGCTGGCCGTTTTGCGTAAAGTCCTCTTTGGTGTAATCGATGACATGATCGGCACCCAACGTTTTCACCAACGCCAGGCGCGGGGTGCTGCAGACGCCGGTCACCTCGGCGCCGTAGTGTTTGGCAAGTTGCACAGCATACGAACCGATCCCGCCGGAAGCGCCGTTGATCAGGATCTTTTGCCCCGGTTGGAGATCGACTTTGCGCAAGAGATTCAAGGCGGTCAGCGCACCATAAGGGACGGTCGCCGCTTCGGCAAAGGTCATGTTGACCGGTTTGTGTGTCACCAAGCCGGTTTCAGGCATGGCAAGATATTCGGCATTGGCGCCAAAGGCCTGCCCGCGATAGCCAAAGACCTGATCCCCTGGCTGGAAGCGCGTGACCTTGTCACCCACCGCGGCCACTTCCCCGGCCAGTTCCCCGCCCAGGATGTTGATCTTGGGTTTGTTGACGCCAAAGACCAGGCGGGCCGCGAACCACATCGGCAGCGCCATAGAAAACTGGCGAGGCGAAATCGCCTTGAAATTGCGTACCCACAAATCACCGACACCGACAGTGGTGGCATGGATTTTGATCAGGATTTCATGCGCCTTGGGCACAGGCGTTGCCACCGCGGTGAGCTTTAATACATCCGGCGGACCATATTCTGTGTAGACAATCGCTTGCATAGATTTTCTCCTTTTTGCTTTATACGGCTTGGTTGTTTTGCGCCACCACAACGACGACATTACCCTTTTTATGGCCCGCTTCAACATAGCTGTGCGCTTCGGCAATTTGGGCCAACCCATAGTAACGATCAATAACTGTTCTGAGTTTGCCCGCCTCAATCAGTTCTTTGAGCAAATGTAAATCCGCCACTGTTTCACCGCCTGGCTCGCTGATGACCTGCTTGCTGCTGGTCAGCGAAACCCATAGTCCGCTCACGATCGGTGCCACCCCGAGGTGGGCGGCACCGAGGTAGCAACCGTTGGGACGGAGGGCGCGTAGACATCCAGGAAACGAACTTTTGCCAACGGTGTCAAAAAGGATATCATAGGTTTCACCACGTTGGGCAAAATCCTCTTTGGTATAGTCAATGACCTGGTCGGCGCCCAGCGCTTGCACCATCGCGATATTCGTCGTACTGCACACACCGGTCACTGCTGCCCCAAAGTGTTTGGCCAGTTGCACCGCATAGGAGCCGACACTGCCAGAGGCACCGTAGATCAGCACTTTTTGGCCAGGCTGGATCTTGCCTTGGCGCAGAAAGCGCAGCGCGGTTCCGCCCCCAATCGGCACGGTGGCCGCTTCGGCAAAGGTCATGTTGACCGGCTTGAGGGCGATTACGCCGCTTTCCGGCAGACATTTGTACTCGGCATAGGCGCCAAAGCCCAAGCCGCACGAGGCAAAGACGGGGTCGCCAGGTTTAAAGCGTGTGACCGCCTTGCCAACCGCGGCTACGGTCCCGGCTAGTTCAAAGCCAAGGATCGTAACTTTTTTTGGTCTGCGCAGGCCATTAAAGAATCTTGCTAAGAATGGATCAGCCTTGCGCATACGCCAATCACCGGCCGTAACCGTTGTGGCATAGACCTTGATCAGAACTTCATCGGCCTTGGGCGTCGGCGTTGCCACTTCCTTGAGTTGCAGCACATCGGGTGGGCCGTATCTGCTGTAGACCACTGCTTGCATAGCATTCCTCCGCAAGGGTTATGTCTGGTTATCTTCCGCCACCGTGATGATGACTTTGCCGCGCGCGCGCCCCGTTTCCAGATAGCGGATCGCCTCAGCCGTCTGGGCTAATGGATACGTGCGGTCGATCACCGGGACGATTTTGCCCGCTTCCAACAGTTCTTTGAGCACCAGCAAATCTTTTTGGTTGGCTGTTGCGGTCGCCATCATGCCGATTTTCTTACCACCCAGTAACATATGCTGGAACAGACGGGTCAGGCTGGTAAAGCCGGCAACGGAACCAATGCCAGTGGGCGTTAAGGCCCGTTTCAGATCGGCCACCGAACGATTGCCCACGGCATCAAAAATCAGGTCATAGCGCTGCCCGGTGCTGGTGAAATCGGTTTGTGTGTAATCAATGACCTGGTCGGCGCCGATCGATCGCACCAGGTCCAAGTTGCGCGTGCTACAGACGCCGGTGACTTCCGCCGCGCCCAACGCTTTGGCGATCTGGACAGCAAAGGTGCCCACCCCACCCGATGCACCATTAATCAGCACCTTTTGGCCGGGCTGAAGCTGCCCTTTATCGCGCAGCCCTTGCAGTGCGGTGAAGGCGGCCAACGGAACGGCGGCGGCTTGCGCGCAGGTTAATTGGGCAGGTTTCACCGCCACTAGTGTTTCCGGTGCACAGACATACTCGGCAAAACCGCCCAACGCATTGAGGGAGAGTTCGCCGAAGACCAGATCACCGACCTGCAACTGGGTTACGTTGCTGCCCACGGCTTCCACCCGCCCGGCGACATCCGCGCCGAGCCGCGTATTTTTGGGTTTTAACAGCCCATTGGCAAAGCGGGCCAAGAAAGGCTCACCGCGCATCAAATGCCAGTCGGCTGGATTGGCGGACGCGGCGTGAACTTTGACCAGGACTTCGTCGGCCTTGGGAGAGGGTTTTGCTACTTCTGTGAGCTGAAGAACATCGGGTGATCCGTATTTTGTGTAGACAATTGCTTTCATGATTTTTTCCTAATTTGTTATGTCTGATCAATATCATAAGAAAATACTTTTTCTAGCGGCACGTTAAAAACCAAGGCAATGCGAAAGGCCAATTCTAGCGAAGGGGAGTACTTTTCCTGTTCCATGGCGATGATCGTTTGACGGGTCACCCCTACTTTTTCCGCCAACTGTTGCTGGGTCATTTCGTTATTGAAAAAACGTAACGTTCGAATGTTGTTCGTGATCCGCCGTTTGCTCATCTCAGAAGCCTCTGCGATAAAAATAGAGCCGGGCAATATCGCCAACAATCTGTGCTACGACGCCGAAAAAGACGAGCAGGGTGAACATGACCAACGGTGGTTGACCAAAGGCAAAGGTTAACATGGCCAGAAAGCTCCCAAGCGAGGAGACCAAATAGGTAACCTTTGTCCCTTTCAGATCAATGAACTTGTCGCGCTCATCGGCAATATCTTCAATTACCGGTTCGGCTTGCGTTTGGATTGCCTGGATGATAGCGGAGACAAGATGCGTGAGGATCGTGGCAGCAATCGTTACGACAATGGCGGCCACGATGATGATAGCCCAAAGGCGAAATACATTGGTCGAATTGAAACTCCCATGCTGGATCATTTGCAACAACCTGATTAGATAGAAGACCAAAATCAGGCTGAAGTTCACTAATGATACGGTAATGTTTTTTTCTTGAAAGGACATATTTGCCTTATCTTGTCTGTTCTCGTTTACTTTAGGTACACATTTATATACATATTGTATAATATTGTATTCAATATGTCAAAAACTTATTACATAAAATAACAATAACCGTAACGATTCAGGCCTTTAGTAATTTCAGCGGACACAACGACAGATTCAGAAAGCAATAGATGGGGAAGTCAGCCCACATCTGCTGTTTTCTGAATCTGTTTTTGTGTTTTAGTCTGAATAGCTATAAAAAAACTAACGTTCCGCCAGAAAGCAGTGGAAAAGGTTTATTACGCTTTGTCGTTCTGCGCCACGGTGATGACCACTTTCCCTTTGGCATGGCCTGCTTCAACATAATGGATGGCGTCGGCAACCTCTCGCAGCGAGAAACGTCGATCGATGACCGGTGTCACTTTGCCAGCTTCAATCAGCTCTTTCATAAAGATCAAATCTTTTTGGTTAGGTTTCGCCAGGATATTCCCCATTTTTTGGCCGCCCTGCTTTGATCGCCAGGGGCCAAGGAGCATGGCTTCGAACATTTGCGCCGTGGCACCGCCGGTCATCACATAGA
>JBBRVA010000577.1:0-5578 GCA_038247295.1 Caldilineales bacterium
ATCTATGCGCATCAAGAAAATAGCTCGATTGGCCAGTGTATCGAAGACTTGGCATATCTAGCCCAAGTTGGTAGATATGAAGACTTTATAGGTCGAGTCTATTACTTACCCCTCTGATTGTAGCTTATACAATGCGACTAGACCCGCGTTCTCTAACGCTGCCTCCTCATTTGTACGACTTTTAAATTTATCGGTTCATTTGAAAATGACGAAACTTGTACGATTGCAAAGTTAGCCCATAAGGTTTGGACTATGACAAAAAAATTCTATGCCCTTGTCGTCCTCAGCGTCCGCCAGTCGCCCAGCCGTGGCGCCGAACGCGTTGCACTCTTGCAGCCGGGCGACGAAATTGAGGTAATCGGTGACCCTGTCGCCGCTGATGGGTTAACTTGGCATCCGAGCCCGCTTGGCTGGTTTGCCGAGGCGGCCGACGGCGAAATTCTGGCCTGTCCCGCCGATGATTGGTGGCGGCGTTCGTATAGTTTTATGCAAGGTTGGGAGGGCGACCATTGCGTGCATGACCCGGAGCGCACGCTGTACGGCATTACGCAAACCACCTACAACGATTGGCGCGCCGCCCAGCAGCACGCGCCGGCTGATGTTTGCGAAGCGCTCACCACCGGCGAAGCAGAACAGATTTATCGGCGTTGGTATTGGCAACGCTCGGGCGCCGACACGGCCGCTTGGCCGCTTTGCTTGGCAATTTTCGATTTTGCCGTCAATGCCGGCGTCGGCCAGGCCCAGACCTTTCATCAGCAAGCAGGCGATAACATAGAAGTTTACATGCAGTTGCGCGAGGCGTTTTATCAAACAATCGCCCAGAAACATCCCTCATTAGCCCAATATCTACCCGGCTGGCTCAACCGCGTGGCCGCGCTCAAGCAACATGCCGGATTAGAACAGCGGCGAGGCACGGAGAATCCACCCGTCTGGACCGCTAAAGTTCCCCTTTGGGCGCTGGGTGAGTAGCAAAGCTAGATCCCAGCGCGGATCGTCAGTTGACCAGCAAACTCAGCGCGACAGCGTTCGATCTCGGCCCACCAGGGCTCGGGCTTAAACCAGTCGGTGCAGGTGTCGGCCGGGTGCAGATCGTAGTGCTCGGTGAAGCCGATTTCTGGAATGCCCTTCTCGATTGCGCTGCGGCACATCGTCGCCATTGGTGCGCGACAGTCGCAAGAGAAGGTGGAATGCATGTGGTAATCTTGCGGAATCATCAAATTAACCCTCTCTGGTCTGGCGCGGCTACGCCGCCAATGTGCTTTCTATTTCTCCTGGCAAACCTGCTAGCATCGCCTCGATCCAGGGTCCTGTGCGGCCCGTCTGTACCGCCAGCCAGAGTTGGCGCGGCGCTGGCCACCAGGTAATTTCGAGCGTGCCACGGGCGCTGCCCTGTTTCAGATGCCAATGCACCGAGCCTGGATAGGCGGCCAGCGTGCTCTTGAGTGTAACGCGTAGCCCGGCGGCCAGACAAATTTCTGTCACCGTCTGTTCGACATAATCCGCAGGTAATTGTGGATTCACCGCCACTTCACGCTTGATCATAGGGTGTTCAAGAAATGGTGGGAAAGGGCGCCAAAATTGGGTAGAGTCAGTTGTTAAAACGGGCACTGTCTTCACCCGGCGATCTGCCCGTAATAGAGGCGGGTTGCGTATTCAATCACGACCTGGCCGTTGGTTTCGTGCTGGGCAAAGAGCGCCTTTGCTTGCGCTAACATAGGTGCATAGTCGATGTGATCGACATTGGGCATGTAAGAGCTAGATAACAAACGGCCCAACATCCCGGCAAAATCGAAACGTTGTTGATTCGGACAAGTGGCCAGTTGATCACCATGCGCCCCATAAAACGCAGCCAACACGTCATCATTGATGCGATATTCTTGGCTGGTATTCTCCAGATCGGTGGCAAATTGATGAATCAATTGGTTGTAAGCGGTCATAAACGGCGACGCCTGATCTTGACGGATATTCCAAATTAATACCGCCCAACCGCCAGGCTTGAGAATGCGCACACATTCTTGGCGTGTTTTTGCCACATCAAACCAATGAAAGGCCTGGCCAGTGCTGACAAAATCAACACCCTGGCTGGGCAACGTGGTCGCTTCCGCTGTGCCGTTGACGCTGGTGAAGTGAGGATAAGCGGCTAGCAGTCGCTCGCCGGCCTGGCGCATTTCGCGGTTGGGTTCTACGCCAAAAACGGGGTTGCCCTGTTTGAGCCACAATTCGGCCAAGATGCCCGTACCCGAACCAATGTCGGCAATGTGGGCGGTCGGTGTCAGACCGCAACGCTCGGTGAGAATTTCAATCACCGTTGGTGGGTAACTAGGACGATATTTGATGTAGTTTTCGACGCGCGTCGAGAAACGTTGGGTTGCGTCTTGCATAGTAGTCTGGAAGAAAAGGAACGCTAAAGCTTGCGGCTGCGTTTCTGATTATATATTGGACATCCTATACCATACTACCTTCTACTCCTTCTGCCGACAAATACTGCCCAACACACTGTCTACTACTGTTACCAATGCCTAGAAACGAATAATTTTATGATCGCAATTGAGCTTTTATTGGCGGACGAGCATGGCCTGATGCGTGCCGCTCTGCGTGAACAATTCACCCAGGTAACCGACCTGTGTATTGTAACAGAAGCCACTTCATTGGACGAAGTGTTGCACCTTGTGCAACACCAACCGCCGGATGTTGCCTTAATCGATATTGAAATGATCGGTAGCCCGCCAGTCAATGTTCAACAGATAGGTGCTTTGTGTGCTGCCACAGCAGTTATTTTCCTAAGCACACAAGATTGGGAAATTTACCTCGCTTTCGCGGCGGCCATTGGCGCTTGCGCCTTTGTCTGCAAAACTGTGACGATGGATGAACTCGTGCAGATTGTGCGCGGATGCGCTGATGCTGGGCCGGCGTTCACGCCGGCCCAGCATCAGCGCATCCGCGTCTGGCAAACTGAAGTAGAAGCAAAGCTTCATGCATTGACCCCCCGACAGCACGATGTCTTAAAACTACTGGTTGCTGGTTACACCAATGCCGAAATTGCAGTCGCATTGGTGGTTTCGGTAAAAACAGTGGAATCACACGTCAGCCAAATCTTTGCCAAACTAGTTGTGAATTCTCGAAGAGAAGTGATTACTTGGATCAAGGAGACAAGGGTGGCATTGCTATGGGCATGAGCGGTGTACGAAAAGATTAGGGTATTACCCTGATGACAAGTGAAAGATGTAGAGATACAATTGCCTCTCTCGTATGGTATTACTGCATCTTCTTCAAACTCCACTCTTATGAAAGGAACCAGCGAATGTTCCACTCTGCCAAAGTCCAGGTCTTCATTTCGGGAGGTTTGGCGCTCACCATTGCTCTATGCACTTGGATTACTGTTTCAGCGTATGTGACCCAATGTTGTAAGTGGTCAGGGAATAGCGCAACTTACACATATGATTTAAGCCTACCAAGCAGCTTTCAGTCAGCAGTAAGTGCCGCAGCATTTACTTGGACAAATTCCTCTTCATCAAGTTGGTCTTGGACTAATTCGCCTACGCCAGGTAACTTAGTTCGACATGGGGCGATCGATGGGGCGGGTAACACTTTAGCAGCTACCACAAATACCTATAGTGGCTCAACGATTACTAAAATGGATATGAAATTTGACAGTGCAGAAAGTTGGTATACCGGGAGTGGTACACCAAGCGGTACGCAAAAGGATTTACAATCTATAGCAACACACGAATTCGGCCATGGCCTTGGCCTTAGTCATACGCAAAGTATGAATTGTCCAGGAAACTCAACAAATGCCACTATGTGTGCCGGCTACACGAGCGGGACGACTCACTTGCGTTCACTTCAAAGCGACGACAATAGCGGAGTACAATTTCTTTATCCATAAACTAATTCCGCCTATTGGTCGCACTACACTAGAGACAAATTAGGAAAGGATTTAACCTATGGGCAGTCGAAGATTAATTGTGATGTGGGGTTGTGCTGTCATGGTAGGATTAACAACAGGCATTGTGTTAGCCAGTTGCATCAAGCCACCTATGGATGCCGAGCAAATGTTTAGTGGTGCAACTACCACTCGTCAGCAAAGTGGAGCAGGCGCCTCCGCCAACGAGGAATTCCATGTCGAAATGATGTATGAGTCCCTTTCTTTCAATGACATGGTAGACAAAGCCAACGCTGTTGTAGTGGGAAAGATCATCAGTATTTCTCCTACCGTGTGGAATCAAGATAGTGGCGCGTACTGGTATGAACCGAAAGCGGGATTTGAACTTCCGCTCCACCATATTGAAGTAGAAGTCGTGGAGCCGATTGTTAATACAGTAAACCTAGACCAGTTCGTCGAAGTGACCGTTATCGGTGAAAGTGCTGTGATTGACGAAAAGGGAAACTTGTTAGATCAGGGTGAGTCCATTCACAATTTGTTAGTCGGGCAGCAGGTTGTTCTTTTTGCTCAGCAAACGGAGATTGCTTGGCGAGGCGGGGCCCGACCCGCTTTAATCCTAATGGGTGTGCCTTCTGATGCTTACTTTAGATTAGAGGCCGATGGATTATACCATGGGAATTTAATCAAGGAACCGCTTTCTCTAGCTGAGCTACTAAGTCGAATTGCTGCGGAACGAGCAACCCCACCCGCTCCGTGATCGTGTGAGTTTCAACAGTTACGAGGGCTCTGCAAAAGGAAAGGCTAATGTCTCCTCCCCTTAGTCCATAAATTCATTGCTTTACGCAAGGAGAACGGTCCACGAGAAGATTTAGCCCTCAGTATCGTGGTTGATAATGCCGACTTTAGTTTTTATAGACGAAAGGAGCACTGCGATGCGTCAAAAAATGGGGTTGCTGGTTGTCGCCCTGCTTGGCTTGCTGAGCGGCTATGCATGGGTAGGCGGTCTAACCAATTGGACCCAACCGGCGGTGGCCCGTTCTACCATCATGCCGGCGCAACCGCACATTGCGTACCTGGCGGCGCCGGGCGCGCCGCATGGACTGTTGACCGAAGCCACCCTGCAAAGCAAGGGTGTATCTTTGGCGCAGGATTGGAAAGCGGTACAAGCTGCGGCGGCAGAACACCCCCTCGATGCTCTGCTGCTTGACGCCACCGCTTTAGCCAGCGCCGGCGATGCTGAACGAGCCTGGGTGCAAGCCCAAATGCACGAAGGTCTCGTTGTCGGTGGGGTGGGGGTCGATCTCAAGCCATTGGCAACGCTGGTGGGGGTGCCGACCCTACGTGACCCTGGTGAAGCGGATATACCGCTAGGCGACGACGGCTACTTTCTGTACTATGCCTATGTGGTCGGCAAACCGGAAGATGTACAGCAATGGCACAATGAGAACTGGCGAGCTAGCCAGTTCAGTGGCGAAACGGGCGTGCCACCCGGAATCCAGGGCTACACGCAGGCGTCGAACGGTAGCTCGCGGGGTGAATTGTCTACCGAGCAAGGCATAAGTGAGCTCTTCCTCGATCTTCAATCAATGATTGGCAGCACCTACCAGATGCGGGCTGACTACGTGCAAGTCATGCAAGAATCGGCTGGCGAGAACAAGTAACAGGAGCAACCATGCAAGCAAACCAGTGGCAAAC
>JBBRVA010000578.1:0-5570 GCA_038247295.1 Caldilineales bacterium
CGAGATTTTGGCGCTGGCGGCAGAAGTGATGCGCCAACCAAGTGGCATGGCGATGGTCGTGGCGCTGCTCCGTTATTTGGGGCGGGCAGGTCTCAAAGTTGACAAAGAAGAGGTCGCACAGAAGTTGTTGGAATTATTACCCAAAGAAGGAGGGGTACTTATGCAAACAATGGCCGAAGAATGGATCGAAGAAGGTAAAGCGCTCGGTTTGAAAGAAGGACGAGAAGAAGGACGCAAAGAGGGATTACAAGAAGGACGCAAGGAAGGGGAAATCCAGGGCCGTATCCAAATACGTCGTGAGATGATCTTTCATCTACTTCAGCGTCGGTTTCCTCCCAATCAAGCACTTCTGCAACAAATCGAGCAACAACTGGCGCAAATTAGTGACGAAAGCGCCTTAAACCAGTTGGTGGACATCGCACTGGAAGTGATTGTTCTGCCTGATTTTGTGACCAGAGTGCAAGCATTTGTGCCGCCGGCCAGTTCATCAACCGTTCAAACCAGCATCTGATAACCCAAATCCATGCACATCTCACTTTTCATCACCTGTTTCAATGACACCCTCTTCCCCCAGGCCGGGCGCGCTACGGTGCAACTGCTGGAGCGGCTCGGCCATACGGTCGAGTTCCGCCGCGAGCAGACGTGCTGTGGACAAATGCATTTTAATAGCGGCTATCAGCGCGAGGCGATTCCGCTGGTGCGGCGTTTTGTCGAGGTCTTCCGAGACGCCGAAGTGATCGTCGCCCCCTCGGCGTCGTGCGTCGGCATGGTGCGCGACCTCTATCCGATGGCCGCTGAACTGGCGGCTGACCCGGCGTTAATTCGCGATGTGGAAAATTTGCGCCCGCGCGTGTTTGAGCTGACCGAGTTCCTGGTCAAGCAACTCCAGGTGGAGGATGTCGGCGCCTACTTTCCCCATCGCGTCACCTATCATCCCACGTGCCATTCGCTGCGCGTGCTGCGGGTGGGCGATGCGCCGTACCGTTTGTTGCGCGCCGTGCGCGGGCTGGATCTCGTCCCCCTGCCCGACGCCGAGCAATGTTGCGGCTTTGGTGGCACCTTTGCGATCAAGAACGCCGACACTTCGATGGCGATGTTGGGTGACAAATTGCGCGCCGTGCGCGAGACGCGCGCCGAAATTTGTGTCGCCGCCGATAACTCCTGCCTGATGCACATGGGCGGCGCGTTGCACCGTCAACGCGCCGGTGTGCGCACGATGCACATTGCCGAAATTCTCGCCGCCACCGAGGGGGACGTATGAGCGACCACAAACCAAAACCAACCTCCGTCTTGATCGAGCTAGAGCCGAAGTTTGAGCAAAACGCTCAGGCGGCGCTGGCTAACACGCAGTTACGTCGCAACATGGGCAAGGCGACGCAGACGATCCGCGCCAAATGCGCCAATGTCGTCGGTGAGATGGCCGATTGGGAGGAACTGCGCGAGGCCGGGCGGGCGATCAAGGCGTTCACGCTGGAACACCTCGACGAGCAGTTGCTCCAGTTAGAGGCGGCGGTGCAAAAGGCCGGTGGTCACGTCCACTGGGCGCAGGATGCAGCCGAGGCCAACCACATCATCACTGGTCTTGTCCAGGCGCATGAAGCGCGTGAAGTGATCAAGATCAAATCACTAACCACCGATGAAATCAAGCTCAACGCCGCACTGGCGGACGCCGACATCACCGCAGTGGAAACGGACCTGGCCGAGTTGATCATCCAACTGGCGGGCGAGCATTCTTCTCACATCTTGGTCCCGGCGATTCACAAGAACCGGGCCGAGATTCGCGAGATCTTCATGCGCACCCTGGGCGTGCGCGACCTTTCCGATCAGCCCAAGGAACTCGCCGCGGTGGCCCGCACCCATTTGCGGCGCAAATTCTTGTCGACCAAGGTGGCGATCAGCGGCGCCAACTTTGCCGTGGCTGAAACCGGCACCGTCTGTATTGTCGAAAGCGAGGGCAACGGGCGCATGTGCCTGACCTTGCCACAGGTGCTGATCTCGGTGATGGGCATCGAGAAGCTGATCCCGACCTTCCGCGATTTTGAAGTCTTTTTGCAACTGTTGCCGCGCTCATCGACGGGTGAGCGGATGAATCCGTACACATCGCTGTGGACTGGCGTTACACCTGGCGATGGGCCGCAGGAGTTTCACCTGGTGCTGCTCGATAATGGGCGCACCGATGTCCTCGCCGACCGGATCGGGCGCCAAACGCTCAACTGTATCCGTTGCTCGGCCTGTCTCAACATCTGTCCCGTCTATGAACGCACCGGCGGCCATGCTTACGGCTCGGTCTATCCGGGGCCGATTGGCGCGATCCTGACCCCGCAACTGGTGGGCGTCGAACATGCCGGTTCGCTGCCCTACGCTTCGTCCTTGTGTGGGGCTTGTTACGATGTCTGCCCGGTCAAGATCAACATTCCCGAGGTGCTGATCCATCTGCGCGGCGAAGTGGTGCGCCAGAAACAGGATGAGGGCGGCGTGCGGGCGGCGCTTGACCCGGAGAATGTCGCCTTCAAAACGCTGGCCAAGCTGTTTACCAACCGGGTCGCGTATGAACAGGCCCAACGCTTGGGCAAAGTGGGCCAATGGCCCTTACAACATGGCGATTATATCAACTGGCTGCCGGGGATATTGGGCGGTTGGACGGCGACCCGCGATATGCCGGCCATCCCCCAGCAGACCTTTCGCGCATGGTGGGAGGCGCGTGAAAAAGCATGAGCAATGCACGCGCGCGCATTTTACAGCGCATTCAAACCGCGCTACACAAAGAAGCGCCAACCGCGCAGCAGATTGAAGATCAATCTACCAATGGGGTGCTACGCAACTATCGCCTGCGCGATGAGGCACCAACGCAAGAGATCCTCGACCGCTTTGTCGAGCGCGTCACCGAGTATAAAGCCCACGTGCGGCGCGTGGCGGAAGATCAACTCGCAGCGGCAATTGCGGACGCGCTGGCCGCGCGCGGTGTGGAACGGTTAGTCGTTCCCATCGATTTGCCGGCAGAATGGCTACCAACTAACATCACCCTGCTGCGCGATGCCGGCGATCTAAGTTACGAGACCCTGGACAGCAGTCACGGCGTGCTGACCGGTTGTGTGCTTGGCATTGCCCAGACCGGGACGATCGTGCTCGATCACGGTCCATTACAAGGCCGCCGCGCCATTTCATTGGTCCCCGACTATCATCTTTGCATCGTGCGGGCGGCGCAAATTGTTGGTTTGCTGCCGGAAGCTAGCGTCCAGTTGGAAGCCGCAGTGCGCACCGGGCGCCCCATCACCTTTATCTCAGGGCCTTCGGCGACCTCCGATATCGAATTGAACCGGGTCGAAGGCGTGCATGGCCCGCGTACGCTGGAAGTGCTGGTCGTCACCTAACGCAACGCTCGGCATTTTTATTCGCGAATGGGTTTGGTGAAAGCTTGGCGCTCTGTACTTTTGTCCTTGCTTTCAGACAAGGGCCGTTGAACCTGGCAATGCCGGGTTCAACGGCCCTTGTTGACTAGACCGTCACCCGGCCCGGCCAAACTTCCGGGTTGAGCAGCGAGGGTGGTCGTTCGCCGTTGAGCACCTGGATCACCTGGTCGACGACGCCGTGCATCATGCCCCAGATGCCGCGGTCGGTGCTAGAGGCAATGTGCGGGGTAACGACGACGTTGCGCATTTGCAGCAGCGGGTTGTCGAGCAGGGGTGGTTCGGGGTCGAAAACATCCAAGCCTACGGCGGCGAAATGGTCTTCTTGTAATAGTTGAATGAGGGCCGTTTCGTTGACAACGGGGCCGCGGCTGGCGTTGATCAAGTATGAGCCTTTGGCCATCAGCCGCATCTCGCGTTCGCCGATGAAGTGGCGCGTATCCGGCATCAGCGGCACATGGACGGTGACAAATTTTGATTGGCGCAGCAGTTCGTCCAAGTCGGTGGTCAAGGTGACCCGTTCGGGCGCGGCTTGGCCGAGCTTAATATACGGATCGTAGACCATCACATTCATGCGCAGCCCCATGGCGCAGATCTCGGCCACGCGGCGGCCAATGCGCCCATAGCCGATCACACCCAAACTGCTGCCCAATAGTTCGGTGCCGATCATCTCATCGCGCGGGATGGTGCGATCGCTGCGCAAATACATGTCGCCCACCACCACGCGCTTGGCCACGGCCATCAAGAGGGCGACGGCATGTTCTGCCGTCGATTCGGTGGGCGCATCCGGTGTGTGGAGGACGAGCACCTGACGCGCGGTCGCGGCGGGAATATCGATATTGTCCACCCCGATGCCCGGTTTGGCAATCAGCTTGAGGCTGGGGCCGGCGCGCTCGATCAGCGCCGCGTCGACTTTGCCGGGGCCAGGGATAATCACATCGGCGCCGGCGACCGCTTCTAACTTGGGGTCGATGATCACTTCGGCTACTTCGCGCATCCGATCAGTGGCGCCCATGCGCAATTCCATCTGCATCACAATTTTAGGGCGTGTTTGGTTAGCCATTCACTTTCACTCCATTTTTCGAAAAAGGGATTTTAAGCCGAGTTGGGAAAAAACTGATCATATATGCAGAAGGGGTCTGTCGTCAACCCGGCTAAATGGACAGGGTAGCACTTCCGATTTTAGCACAATTGAAAATATCATTTCACCCGTTTCTTGCGTGTTTCACGCCTGGGCCCAGAGGGCACCCCGCCGCCATCCCTGGCGGCGTTCCCAGGCTTATTTAATTCCCCGTTTTGATTCTCCTCATTCACTGGTATACTGCACCCAAACAAAAGTGCCATCTGTTTGTTCGTGCCGACTTAATCGACAAAAGAAGAGGAAGAGGAAATGCGTTTACAAGCCTGGCAGCAAGGTCCACTGCTGCCGTTGGTTGTCCCAGATTTTCGCCGCTTGCTCATCGGCACCGTACTCTGGTGGCAATGTTTTCACATGGAAATGGTCGTGCTTGGCTGGTTGGTCTTTGATCTTACGAATTCACCGTGGACGGTTACGCTGGATTCGCCGTACGGACCGCTAGATTCGGCGTGGGAATTGACCGCAGATGATTTTCGCTTGCAGATCACCGTGCCGCCCAACGCCCATGCGACGGTGCGTTTGCCGGCCCAGTCGTTAGCGGATGTAAGCGAAGGTGGGCAAGCGCTACAAAGCGGCAAAGGCATCGGTGACGCCCAACTCGAAGGCGACGAGGCGATCATCGCCGTTGGCTCTGGTCACTACGAATTTGTGACAACGGGGCTTAATCTCGCCCAAGCGATGGCCGATGTGAAACATGTGGCCGGACGGCTGGATCGCTACAGTAGCTTGCGCGATCTGTTAGCGGATGACGCGGCCAAAGCCGTGTTGGCCGAACAGCTGGGCACAGATTTCCTGCGTGCGCCGATGTTGGGCATGGTGATGAATTCCCCCTTGGTCGCCGTGGCCGGCTTCGCCCCCACACTGCTCACGCCGGAACGGTTGGATGTGATTGAGGCCGCCGTCATTGGTGGGCGGTAAGGATAAAATACCTTGGAGATTGGAGATTACACTCTATCAATCGTTTAGGACGTACGCAAAATGACAGTTCTTACGACGGCTGAGCTTGTCGAAGCCGGCTTCGACAA
>JBBRVA010000579.1:0-5568 GCA_038247295.1 Caldilineales bacterium
CTTGGGCGTAAGTAAGACAGTGAATCAGTAGGACAGTAGAACAGTGTTTGTACTGTCTCACTGTCCTACTGATTCACTACTGATTCACTACTGATTCACCGGAGAATAGTATGGTTATTTCCGCCCAAGTGTACTAGTTAGACTGGTGTGCCATCGATTTTGCCCAGCGTGCGCAGGCGCGCCAGCCGGTCAGGTTCATTTTCCACCAACCAGGCATCAGCGGCCAGGCTTTGATAGGCTGCGGCAAAATAGGCTTGCGCCGCGTCTGCGCGATCCAAGCTCAGCAAACACTCGCCAAGCTCTTCCTCCACATAGCCGTCACTTGCGCCACTCTGCGTTAGCGCTTCGTACAAGCTTTGTTGGATGCCCAATGCTGCCTCGGTACGCTGCAACGCACGCAAGACGCGGGCTACCGACCAGCGTGCAATGCGAATTTCCGCCACCTGTCCCTGATCAACGCGCCAGGCGAGCGCTTTTTGAAAGATTGCTAGCGCACGTTCATCCTGCGCCAAGTCATGATAAGTCCAGCCGATGTTGTTGTAGAGCGAGCCCAGCCACTTTTGTGGGCGCGGATCCGGGCTTGCTTCGGCCAAGGCCAGCGCCTTCAGGTTCCACGCCAACTGTTGGTCGGGCGGCTCGACAATGGCGAGCATGTGGGCGGCGTCCACCGCATAAAAGTCGTCGCCGCTGGCGCTCGCCTCTTCCCAGGCCTGCAAAAAGAGCGGTCGCGCCGCTTCTCGCTGGCGCGATGAGTTGAAGACACGCCCACGCTCCAGCCAAAGGCGAATCTGCGCTCGTGACGACGCGTCGGTTAGCAACGCTTGCGCCTGATCTAGGCTTTGGTGCGCCGCTTCAAATTGCCGCTGCAAGCCCTGGGCGCGCGCAATCTGCGTCAGCACTTCGATCGTTAGCGGTGTATCGTTCGTAACCTCAGCCAATAACTGGCGAAAGCGCGCTTCGCTCACCGCGGGTTGGTCATAATCCCACAACGCATCAAGAGATTGGCTATCCGTATTTGTCGATTGCATGGCAGCACTCCATGAATGGGCAAATTAGCAATAGGTATTTAGAAGGAAAATAGCCGCAGGTAGGCAGGTAGACAAGTAGACAAGTACACAGTGTGTGCTCGCACCCTTGTCTACCTGTTTCCTTGTTTCCCTATTTCCCTCTTCCTTGTTTCCCCTCCAGTTTAGCACAAATGTTCCGTTTGTCAATTCGAGCGTGGCCGTGCTACTATCTGTTAAAATAGTTTTGGTATTTAAACACGCAACAAAGGATTTTTACCGCAAAGGACGCCAAGAACGCAAAGAAAAACCTGTAACCCTTCGCGCGCTCGACGTCCTTTGCGGTAAAAATCCTTTCTCATTCGGGTTTGTCAAGCCCAACTTGCACAAATTGTGAGCGAATCTTCGGAGTTATTATGCTGCGGGCGGTTGATGGTTTTATCTTTGATCTGGATGGGACGGTCTATTTGGGCGAAAATGCGTTGCCGGGCAGCGTGGCAGGCATCGCCGAATTGCGCCGCCGCGGCAAACGCATTCTCTTTGTCAGCAACAAACCGCTGGAGCCGCGCCAAACGTATGCCGCCAAGTTGACCCGCTTGGGCATCCCTACCACGGCAGACGAAGTGATCACATCGGCGTTTGTGCTCGGTCATCACCTGGCGCAGACCATGCCGCATCTGCGCCTCTATCTGATCGGGGAAGAAAATTTGCGCACGGAGTTACGCGGTCACGGATTAATCGTTTTAGATGAACTTGACGGACAAAGCGCGCTGAACGTCATCGATCCCGCCGGGATCGACGCCGTAGTCGTGGCCTTTGACAGGACGCTGGACTACCGCAAGCTCAACACCGCCTATCAAGCGCTGCGCCAGGGCGCACGCTTTTTCGCCACCAATGCGGATAAAACCTGCCCCATGCCCGGCGGCGCTATCCCTGATGCCGGCGCGACCTTGGCAGCGCTGGAACACATGACCGGGCGGACAGTCGAGCTGTTGGCCGGCAAGCCTTCGCCGTTGATCGCCCAGGTTGCCTTCGCCCAATTGGGGTTGCCACCGCAGCGCTGCATGATGGTGGGCGACCGTCTGGAAACCGATATTTTGATGGGCCAACAGGCCGGCATGGTCACCGCCGTCACCTTGACCGGGGTCGCCACCCGCGCCGATGTGGCACAGATGGCCACACCACCCGATTATGTGATCGAGAACTTGGGTGAGCTGCCGGCGTTGATCCAGTAATTTATGAAGAGAGATAGGTATCGGACTTATGTAGGCTGAGCTTGTCGAAGCCGGCTTCGACAAGCTCAGCCTACATAAGTCCTAAGATAAATAAGTAGATAGATGACATCCACCTGTTTACCTATTTACCTGTCTACCCATCCAGATCATGTTGATTAACCACTCCCTATTCAGTGATCGGATTCATGCATGAAAATTGCCATTATTGGGGATCGCTTTGTCCGCGCCGCGCTCTTTGAGGAGGCACTACTGGCCACGGTAAAAC
Source organism: Caldilineales bacterium (assembly GCA_038247295.1). GTDB lineage: Bacteria > Chloroflexota > Anaerolineae > Caldilineales > Caldilineaceae > JAPLGZ01. The sequence goes on from JBBRVA010000579.1 coordinate 2,505, forward strand.
CACTGGTCAGCCAGCTTATGTTGGTCAGCCAGGAGGTAGACTGGCCGGATAGTCCGCTGATTGACGATGGTGAGGTTAAGGAGTTTGTCGGCGACGCGCACGAGATTGCCGCATGGGCCCACGATGCCGATGCCATTGTCACCCATGTTGCGCCGATTACGCGCCAGGTGATCGAAGCGGCCCGCGCGCTGCGCATCATTGGGTGCTGTCGCGGCGGTCCCGTCAATGTCAATGTCGCGGCGGCAACGGCGTGCGGTATCCCCGTGGTCAACGCGCCGGGTCGCAATGCCCAGGCGGTGATCGAGTTTACGCTCGGTCTACTGCTCAGTGAATGTCGCGGCATTGGCCGGGCGCATAGTGTACTGAGCCAAGGCGTTTGGCAAGGCGAACTTTATCGCTACGAAAAGACCGGGCGCGAGCTAAAGGGGCAGACGATCGGGCTGATTGGTTTTGGCGCGATTTCGCAGGGTCTGGTCCCCTATCTCAAACCCTTTGGTATGCGCATCCTCACTTTCGACCCCTACGTGTCACCCGCCCGCGCCGCCGACCTGGGTGTCGAACTGGTCGATTTGCCGACCTTGCTCGGCGCCGCCGATATTGTCAGCATCCACGCCCGGGTGACGCCCGAGACAACCGGCATGTTGGGCGCCGAGCAATTTTCTCAGATGAAGCGTGGGGCGTACTTTATCAACACGGCACGCGGGCCACTGGTCGACTACGATGCCCTTTACGCCGCACTTGCCAGCGGTCATTTGGCCGGAGCCGGTCTAGATACCCTCGCGCTGGAACCACCGCCGATCGATTGGCCCCTGTTACAGTTGCCCAATGTCACCCTCACCCCACACATTGCCGGCGCGTCCAAAGAATCGGCGCAGCGCGGGGCCGAGACGGTGGCGCAGGATGTCGCCAATTTAGGCGCTGGACGACCGTTGGTCAACTGCATCAATCCTGTCAGCCAAAAAAGCCGATAACACAGCCTATGTTAAAAGAACTGTTGATCGGGATCGACGTTGGCACGACCAGCACCAAAGTGGTCATCTTTGACCGGCTGGGGCGCGTCCTCGCCCAGGCCAACCAAGAGTACCCCACCCATTATCCCCACCCCGGCTGGGCCGAGCAAGACCCCGATGATTGGTGGCGAGCAACGGCGAACGTCCTGCATCAGCTCTTCGCTCAACACCCATTGGATCCGAACGCGGTGGCCGGCATTGGGGTGAGCTGTCAAGCACCCACACTGGTGGCGGTCGATCGGCAAGGTCGCCCGCTGCACCCGGCCTTGATCTGGATGGATCGCCGCTCAGAAGCCGAATGCGCATGGCTACACGAAGCAATCGGTGAGGATGTAATTAGCCGCATCAACGGTGGCCGCATCGATCCATTCTATCTGGCGCCGAAATTGCGCTGGTTTCAAACCCAGGCGCCAGATCTTTACCAACAAACCCATCAGATTTTGCAGGCCAACGGCTATATCGTCCACAAGCTGACCGGTGCGTTTAGTATGGATTTGTCGCACGGGCCGCTTTCGCTCTTTTTCGACAGCGCCGAGCTCACCTGGTCCAGCCCCCTACTGGCGTCCATGCAGATCGACAGGGCCAAGTTGCCACCCTTGTTCGAATGCGCGGCGGTGGTCGGGGAAGTGACGCGCGCGGCGGCCGATGCGACTGGTCTGGCGGTGGGCACGCCAGTGGTCGCCGGCTTGGTGGATGGCGCCGCGGCCGGGCTGGAAGCGGGACTGGTGCAGGTGGGCGATGCGGCCGAAATGACCGGTCAATCCACCGTCTTAATGATTTGCAGCGACCGCCCCTACGCCGGCAAAGATCTGATCCCGCTTGGCCATGCGGTGGCGGGTCGCCACTTGGTGCTTGGCGCGCTGGTGGCGTCGGGCGGTGCGCTGCGTTGGTTCCGCGATCAACTCGGTGAACCAGAACGATTGGCGGCCACCCAACTTGGCCTCGATCCGTTTGAATTGCTCAGCCAGGTAGCCGAGCAAAGCCCACCTGGCGCAAATCGTTTGCTCTTTCTGCCCTATATGTACGGCGAGCGCTCCCCAATCTGGGATAGCGATGCACGCGGCGTCTTCTTTGGCCTCTCGCTCGCCACGCAAAAGGCGGATCTGATCCGCTCGATCATGGAAGGGGCCGCCTTTGGTCTGCGCCACAATGTCGAGGTGGCCGCCGCAGCCGGCTTTGTCGCCACCAGCCTGGCCTGTGTGGGGGGTGGCGCCCGCAGCGGCATCTGGAACCAGATCAAGGCGGATGTGTTGAAGCGCCCCCTGCATTTGCCGCGAGCCGCCACCGGTGCGCCGCTGGGTGATGCGATGGTCGCCGCCGTGGGCGTGGGTCTCTACGCTAGTGTCGACGCTGCGGTCACGCAAATGGTAAACAGAGGAATGCTCTATCAGCCGCGCCCGGAATTCAGCGCCCGTTACGATGCGCTCTACGCGGTGTATGTTGCGCTATATCCGGCGCTGAAGGCGCAATTCAAACAATTGGCGGCTACACCGTAGCTGCTAATATTTTGTAAACACGGATGAACGATACTTGTTTTTATCCGTGTTTTTCCTAATCCGTGTTTACAAATCCATTGCTGATGAATAACCGATGAACGTAACTGAAACTCTAAATTTTAGCGGCCAAGTGGCCTTGATCACCGGTGGGTCGCGCGGCATTGGCCGGGCGATTACCTTGGCCTTTGCCCGCTTGGGCGCAACGGCGATCTTCTGTTATCAGCGCGATCACGCCGCGGCTACTGCGGTCAGCCAGGCCGCCGCCGACCACGGTTGGACAGTGGAAGCCTTTTGTACAGATGTCAGCCAGCGGCCCGCCGTCGACACCTTGATCGCCGCCGTAGTAACCAAACATGGGCGTATCGATATTTTGGTCAACAACGCCGGTCGCTTTCCACAAACGCCCGTCTTAGCAATGAGCGACGAAGAGTGGGATAGCGTCTTGCGCACCCATCTCTACGCCGCCTTCTACTGTGCGCGCGCCGTATTGCCCGCTATGATTGCCGCGCAGGCCGGTGTAATCATTAACATAGCCTCGATTGCCGGCCAGCGTGGCTC
>JBBRVA010000580.1:0-5568 GCA_038247295.1 Caldilineales bacterium
GCGGAACGGGTGGAGATTGAGCAACTGGTCAATCTTTATGCGCCGCCCCAAACTGCGCAATCGATCCAGGCAAACCCAGCCGTCCTGCGCGAGGCAGAAATCATCTTCTCTGGTTGGGGAATGCCGGTAATGGACGAAAGCTTTCTGACTGCGGCGCCCAATCTAAAGATAGTCTTTTATGGCGCCGGCTCGATCAAATATTGCACACCGGCGGCATTTTGGCAGCGCGGGCTGCCGATTACCAGCTCGTATGCCGGCAATGCCGTCCCTGTCGTCGAATATACGCTGGCCCAGATTCTTTTGTGCCTGAAAAAGACCTGGCAACATGCGCTGGGCATCAAACGCGAGGGGCGCTATACTGGCAAGCTGCCGGTGGCCGGTGCGTATGGCAGCACGGTTGGCATCATCTCGCTCGGCATGATTGGGCGCATGATGTGTGAACGGCTGCGCACGTTTGATCTCAACGTGATTGCCTACGATCCCTTTGTTAGCGCGGAAGATGCCGCCGCGCTTGGCGTAACGTTGTGTGGATTGGACGAAATTTTCCAGCGTGCCGATGTGGTTTCGCTGCACACACCGTGGCTGCCGGAGACAGTAGGCATGATCACCGGCGCGCACCTAGCGGCTATGCAACCGGGGGCGACCTTTATCAACACGGCGCGCGGGGCCGTTGTACGCGAACAAGAAATGATCGAGGTGCTCCAACAACGGCCCGACTTGCTCGCCGTGCTCGATGTCACCCATCCAGAGCCACCTGTGACCGGCTCACCGTTTTACACGCTGCCCAATGTGATCCTAACGCCCCACATTGCCGGTTCGATGGACAACGAATGCCGGCGTATGGGTCGCATTGTGGTTGAGGAATTGCAACGTTATCTCAAGGGTGAACCCTTACGCTGGTCCATTTCGCGCCAACAAGCGGCAATAATGGCCTAAAAGTCGGAACTGTTTATGGCTCAACTGCGATCAGGCCTTGTCTCGGTTACCTTTCGTCAACTCACGCCAAGCGCGATTATTACGCTGGTGACACGTGCCGGTCTGGACGGTATCGAGTGGGGCGGTGATGTGCATGTGCCGCACGGCGATCTGGCGCGGGCGCGCCAAGTGCGCCAACAGACCCTTGATGCCAATTTGGCGTGCGCGGCCTACGGTTCCTATTACCGCGTCGGCCATGAGGATACGGGACCGTTTGCAGCCGTCTTGGCCACGGCCATTGCGTTGGGTGCGCCGTCGATCCGGGTCTGGGCCGGAAAGCAGGGCAGTACCAGCGCCGATGCAGCTTATCACACCCAAGTGATCGAAGATTCACGCCGCATTGCCAGCTTGGCCACGGCGGCTGGATTGCCCATTGTCTATGAATTTCATGCCAATACCCTTACCGACAGCAGCACGGCGGCGCGCAGTTTACTGGAAAGTGTCGATCATACCAACCTTAAATCTTATTGGCAACCGCCGCGTGGGGCAAGCGTCGCAGATAATCTGGCCGGGTTGGATGCGGTATTGCCTTGGCTGCATAATGTGCATGTTTTTAACTGGCACATGACCACGGGCGCACGTCTGCCTTTGCACGAGGGCGAACAGGCATGGCTGCGCTATCTGGCCAAAGTTGCAACCGCACAACGCGAGCAATTCGCCATGCTGGAGTTTGTGGCCGACGATGCGCCGGAGAACTTTCTGCGCGACGCGGCAACGTTAAAAGAGTGGTTAGCGCAGGTGAATCAGAAGTATGAAGGCAACAATAATGCCAATTTTGTACGCGAATAAATGCGGATTTAAAATAAAATCCGCGTCCATCCGCGTTTATCCGCGTACAAATAAGAGAGAGAGAAAGCGATGCGAAAAGTGTTACTTACTGGTGCGGCCGGGCGGATTGGCAGCGCCTTTCGGCAAGCGGTCGGTGACCGTTACACGCTGCGCCTGGTCGACCGGCAAACGGAAAAGCTGGTTGACACGGCCGAGCAAGAGGTGATCGCCGCCGATCTTGCTGATTTGGATGCCTGTCAGCGCGTCTGCCAGGGGATCGACACCGTCGTCCATTTAGCCGGTGATGCCGCAACGACAGCCGACTTTTATGGCTCGTTGCTCGACAACAACATCAAGGCTGTTTATAACATCATGCGCGCAGCGAAAGATCAAGGCTGCCAGCGCGTGATCTTCGCCAGCAGCATCCAGGTGATCGAAGGTTATCCGCTAGACATCCAGGCGCGCCCGGAGATGCCGATGAAACCGATGAATCTGTATGCCGCGGCCAAGGGTTTCGCCGAATTGATGGGCCACTACTTTGCCTATGCCGAAGGGCTGTCGTGCATTGCGGTGCGCGTGGGCGCCTTTGCCCACAATCCTGGCATGCAAACACCGGATGGTATCGATGGTCGCAACTTGAGCGCCTATGTCAGCGCGCGTGACTTGAGCCACCTGTTGGTCCAGTGTATCGAAACGCCCGATCTACCTTTTGCCATCTTACAAGCCTGTTCGGACAACCGCTTCAAACGCATGGACATCACATCGGCGCGCGAACTAGTGGGCTACAGCCCGCAAGATGATGCGTTCGAAGTTTTTAACGTAGGCATTCATAACCGTGAACGCTGGTATCAAGAGTGGGATCGGGCGAAAAAAACCTAACGCAAAGAGCGCAAAGAAATCCAAGAGAATCTTCACCTAAAGAACGCAAAGCTTCCCTTGTTTTTCTTTGCGTTCTTTGCGTGAGACTGCTTCTTTAAATCAGGAAGGAACCGCAATGACAACCCAACCAAAAATTCGTTTTGCCGCCATCGGCTTGAACCATTTTCACATTTATGGGCAGACCAACCTCTTGCTAAAGGCGGGCGCGGAACTGGTCGCTTTTTATGCCGCCGAGCCGGATTTGGTCGCGCTCTACAGCAAAGATTATCCGCAAGCAAAACTGGTGGGCAGCCCAGCAGAAATATTAGAAGACGAATCGATCCACCTGGTAATCAGCGCGGCCATTCCTAGTGAACGCGCGCCACTGGGCATCCAGGTGATGGAGCATGGCAAAGACTTTATGAGCGACAAGCCCGGCTTTACCACGCTGGAGCAGTTGGCCGACGTACGTCGCGTGCAAAAAGCCACTGGCCGCATCTATTCGATTGACTACAGTGAGCGGCTGGAGACACGCGCCTCAGTCAAGGCGACCGAGTTGGTGCGCAGCGGTGCGATTGGGCGGGTGATCCAGACTGTAGGTCTGGGACCGCATCGCGCACGGCTGGCCGCGCGCCCCTGGTGGTTCTTCCAGCGCGCCAAGTACGGTGGCATCCTCTGTGATATCGCCTCGCACCAGTTCGACCAGTTTCTCTATTACACGGGGTCGACCCAGGCCGAAATCGTCCACGCCCAGGTTGCCAACTATCAGCACCCGGAGCATCCCGAGTTGGAGGATTTTGGTGATGTGGTCGTGCGCAGTGCAGAAGGCACGGGCTACATCCGCGTCGATTGGTTCACGCCCGACGGGCTCGCCACTTGGGGTGATGGCCGGCTCACGATCTTGGGCAGCGAAGGCTACATCGAGTTGCGCAAATATATCGATATTGCTGGCCGCCCTGGCACCGATCATCTTTTCCTGGTCAACGGTGAGAAGACCGAATATATCGACTGTTCACAGTTCGAGTTGCCCTATGGCCGCCAGTTGGTCGCCGATATCATCAACCGCACCGAGACGGCGATGAGCCAGGAACACTGTTTCTTGGCGTCGGAACTGGCCTTGAAGGCGCAAGCGATGGCAACACGGTTGGGCTATTTGCGGGAAGAGTAAATAGGTAGACAAGGAAACAGGTAGATAAGTCCAGCTTTACTTGTCTACCTGTTTCCCTGTCTACCTGTTTCCCTGTTTCCCTAAGCGCAGCGACGTCTACCTGGTCTACCTATTAACAATTTCACTCAATCTAACAACGTCAGCCGCGGCTGGCGTTATCCAACAATTGCCTAACAGGAAAAAATCTATGAGCACAACCTCTAAAATTCGCGTCGGTGTGATCGGTGTTGGTCAGATCGGCAAATACCACTTAAGTAACTACAGCAAAATCAGCGCAGCCGAAGTAGTGGCCGTGGCCGATATCAATCAAACAGAAGCCAATCGCGTGGCCGAGCAATATCAGATCCCGAATGTCTATGCCGACTTTCGTCAATTATTGCAGCGCGACGACATTCAAGCAGTCGATGTCTGTCTCCACAACAACTTTCACATGCCGATCACCGTGGCGGCATTGGAAGCAGGCAAGGATGTTTTCTGCGAAAAACCGATGGCGGGTGCTTATCGCGATGCGGAAACCATGTGGCAGACCGCACAACAAGCCGGGCGCAGGCTGAGTATTCAGTGTGCCAATCTCTTCCAAAAGGAGACCAAAGCCGCCAAAGCGTTGATCGATGGCGGCCACCTAGGCCACATCTACCATGCCCGTTCGACCGGCCACCGGCGGCGCGGCCGCCCCTATGTGGATGGCTACGGCAGCCCGACTTTTGTCCAAAAACAGAACTCGGCCGGCGGCGCGCTCTACGACATGGGCGTCTACCATCTGATCACCTTGTTGCATCTAATCGGTAACCCAACCATTTTACGCATTTCGGGTAAAACCTATCAAGAGACAGCAATCGACCCGGTGCGCCTGGCGGCCAGTGGCTACAATGTCGAAGAGTTGGGGCTGGGCTTCGTGCGCCTGGAGAACAATGTTACGCTCGATATTATCGAGGCGTGGGCGGTGCATATGGACGCCTTTGAGGGTTCCAGCATTTTTGGCAGCGAAGGCGGCATCCGCTTGCATCCCTTTGGCTTCTTCCGCAGCGTGGGTGATCTGGACTTAGATTCGACCACGATTCTAGATCGTTTTGATTATCGTATCCACACCGTGCGCGAGAATGGTGATGCCTACGATGGTGGCCAGGAACATTGGATCGCCGCGCTCCAGGGCCGCGTTGAATTGCTCCCCACTGCACAATTGGCGCTGAATACGATGTTGATTTCCGAAGGCATCTATCTGTCCGACAAGCTAGCGCGGGAAGTGACGGCGGATGAGGTGCGCGAGTTGTCGGTTTCAACGGCGGTGAGTGTTTAAAACGTAGTGCGTAGTGCGTAAAACGTAGTGCGTGGGGCGTAAGCGATGATAAGAGCAACCTTCCTACGTACTACGCTTTACGCACTACATTACTCACTGGATAATATCGATCTATTAGTCTATTTACGCGAGCAGACAAAATGACAAATTCATTACGAGCAATGATTCTCGGTTCTGGTTATGCTGGCGAAGGCCATACCCTGGCCTTGCAACGTGCCGGCGTCGACGTAGTCGCGATGGCCAGCCGCACCCTTGCTGTCTGTCAACAGATGGCGGCGAAGTTAAATATTCCCCAAGCGGGTACAGATTGGCGCAGCATGTTAACGGAAATCAAGCCGGACATCGTGGCCGTGGGCACACCGGGCGGTGTCCACTTGGAAATGATCACAGCCGCGTTGGACGCTGGCAGCCATGTGCTGTGTGACAAGCCGTTAGCCACTACCGCCGAAGATGCGCGGGCGATCTATACGTTGGCTAAGGTGAAGGAATTAAAAACGGCCTA
>JBBRVA010000581.1:0-5563 GCA_038247295.1 Caldilineales bacterium
ATGTTGCCGGAATTAATGAGCGATTTGCCGCGCGCACTGGCGATGTTGAAGGCCTTCACCACCTACTTTCAGCTTGTGAATTTGGCCGAGGAGCAGCAGCGCGTCTACATTTTGCGCGACCGGGCGCGTGCCGCTTATACCCAGGGTGTGCCGATGGCAGAAACAATTGCGCACGCGGTGCGGCGCTTGCAAGAGGAAGGAGCAACGGCCGATGATGTGCGCCGCCTGCTCAAAGACCTCTTCATCATGCCCGTCTTTACGGCTCATCCCACCGAATCAAAACGGCGGACGATTCTGCAAAAATTAAAGAGTATTGCCAAGGCGCTCGATGCATTGGAGCAACCCGATATTTTGCCGCCCACCGAAGAGGAGATCACGCAACAGATTCGTGAAAATATCGTGTTGCTCTGGCAAAGTGACGAGACGCGCGATCGTCCGCCCACGGTAATGGATGAAGTGCGCAACGGGCTCTACTATTTTGAGTCCACCCTCTTTCATCTTGTGCCGCAGATTTACCGTGAAGTCGAGCGCGCGCTGGCCGAATATTATCCAGGCGAAACATTCGCGCTACCCACCTTTTTACGCTACGGCTCCTGGGTGGGCGGCGACCGCGATGGCAACCCGTTTGTCACGGTCGAGACGACAGAAGAGGCATTGCGCGAACATAAGGAGAGCATTTTACGGCTCTACAATATCGATGTCGATGAACTTTACCACTATCTAAGCCAGGCATCCACGCGGGTGGGTTTTAGCCAAGAATTGCTCGCCAGCATTGAGCGCGACTTTACGCTGGTGCCCAAAGATGAGATCGAGGTCTTGGAACGTTTTCGGCTGGAGCCTTATCGCCAGAAATTGATTCTGATGTTCCGTCGGCTCCGCGCCACGCGCGCCGTCAATGAACAGCCTTGGCATGTGCGTGGTCAAAAGGCGCCAGTCAACCCGCGTGCCTATAGCAACGCGGCGGAATTTCTGCACGATCTCTATTTAATTCGCGCTAGCTTGGAGGCCAATAAAGGCGAACGCCTGGCGCGCAGCGGCTTGGCGCGCTTGATTCGGTCGGCGGAAGTCTTCGGCTTTCACCTGGCCACGCTGGATGTGCGCCAACACGCCGGTCGTCATCGCAGCGCAATGGCCGAAATCTTGGCCCGCTATGGGCTAACGACTGACTATTTCAATTTGCCCGAAGGCGACCGCGTTGCCTTGCTCAGCCGAGAGATTACCAGCGTACGGCCACTGACGGCTCATCTGGACTTTAGTGAAGAGACCAATCAGACCATTGAACTTTTTCGTCTGATCCTCACCGCGCGTCAAGAGATTGGCGACGAGGCGATTCAGACCTACATCATCAGCATGACGACGCACGTCAGCAATATATTGGAGGTGCTGCTCTTTGCGCGTGATGCCGGTCTCTTTGGTGCAATTGACATTGTGCCGCTCTTTGAAACGATCGAAGATTTGAACGCGGCGCCCAAAATTATGGCGCACCTCTTCAAAAATGAAGTCTATCGCCAACATCTGGCCCAGCGTGGCACGCGGCAACAGATCATGATCGGCTACAGCGATTCCAACAAGGACGGCGGTTATCTGCGCGCTAATTGGATGCTCTTTCAGGCGCAGCGCAACCTGGCGCGTATCTGTGATGATCATGGCGTCACATTAACGCTCTTCCATGGCCGTGGTGGCACCTTGGGGCGCGGTGGTGGTCCTGCCAACCGTGCGATTCTGGCCCAACCAGCGGAATCAATTCGTGGCCGGATTAAGATTACTGAGCAGGGCGAAGTGATCAGCAATCGCTATGATAACCCCGACATCGCCCATCGTCACTTGGAACAATTGGTCAGTGCGGTGCTTCTGACGAGTGGACGGCGGCCGACAAATACACAAAACCCAGAATGGGCGGCACTGATGGATGATTTGAGCCAGCGCGCTTTTCTCAAATATCGGTCGTTGGTCGAAAAGCCGGCTTTTCTGCAATATTTCCAAGAAGCAACGCCGATTGGCCATATCGATCAACTGAATATGGGTTCACGCCCAGCGCGGCGCAAACAGATGGCCGGGATTAGCGATTTGCGCGCGATTCCCTGGGTTTTTGCCTGGACACAATCGCGCGTTCACCTGCCCAGTTGGTATGGTGTTGGCGCCGCGCTGGAAGCCTGGCTGGCTGAGGGTCGTCAGAGTGGTGGTGCTGAGGAAGAGACGGCGCGCCTAGCTCGCCTGCGCGAAATGTATCGCGATTGGCCCTTCTTCCGCACAGTCTTAGACAACGTGCAGGTCGGGCTGTCGATGGGCGATATGACGATTGCTTCGCTGTATGCCGGCCTGACCACACCCGAAACACGCGCCGCTATTTTCGATGATATATTGGAAGAGTACGAACACACCAAACGTTTGGTGCTAGAGATCACGGGCTACCCTGAGTTGTTGGAAAACGAAAACTGGTTGCAACGCAGTATTAAGCTGCGCAATCCTTACGTAGACCCACTCAACTATATTCAAGTCGCGTTGCTGCGTCACCTGCGTACGCAACCGCAAGCGCGCGAAGATAGCCGTGTCCAATCGGCTATTTCGCTGTCCGTCAATGGGGTGGCGGCGGGGTTGCAAAATACAGGCTAATGTAAATGGTTAGGCTCATCTGTGAAAAGTGGGCAAACCGATATTTTACGGTTGAGCAAAATATCGTGTTTACCCACTTTTCACAGATGAGCGAATGGTTAATCGTCAACGTTAACAGTTAATGGTTAACATTGGCGATGACATAAAGTAACCGTTAACATTAATCATTGATCATTAACCATGCTTGAGGTTTTTTGTGTCTGAACTATTAAAATCTGTTGACGGCCTGCTGATCGATATTGAAGGTGTATTGCTGCGCGGGAGCGAATTAATCCCGGGGGCTGTGGAGACATTGCAAACGCTGCGCACGCGGGCAATTCCCTACCGTTTTATTACGAACACGACCATCTATTGCCGACATACCTTGGTCGAACGTTTACAAGCGCTTGGCTTCTCGATTGAGCTGAATGAATTGTTCACTGCCACCTTTGCGGCGGCCCAATACTTGCGTGATCAAAACGCGCGTAGCTACTATCCCTTGCTCTTGCCGGATGCACAGCTCGAGTTCGCTGGCATCGACGTCGACGAAGAGACGCCAGAATTCGTTGTGATTGGTGATATGGGCGCTGGCTTTACCTTTCCAAGGCTAAATAAAGTTTTGCGCGCCCTGCTCAATGGCGCCAAGTTGGTGGCGTTGCACAAAAAACGGCTCTGGCGTACAGAAGAAGGTCTTTTTCTCGACGCGGGTCCCTTTGTCGTTGCTTTAGAATATGCCGCCGAAACGCGGGCCGAAGTGATTGGCATGCCAAGTTTGGCTTACTTTAGTCGCGTATTGGCAGACTTGGGGTTGCCACCGCAACGCGTGGCGATGATTGGGGAGGATGTGGAAACTGCCGTGCGCGGCGCACAACAGGCCGGCATGCAGGGCTGGTTGGTCAAAACCGGTCGCTTCCGCAAAGAAGATTTAGGGCGCGGCATCTGGCCGAATAAGGTGCTGGAAAGTATTGCCGATATTGTGTAGAAGACTGATTCGTCGGTAGGGCGCTCTGATAAGGAATTTATTCATGCTACTTGAAATGCAAGAAATAAAATTGCCAGAACAGGCTGAAGTCAAGATCGAATTAAGTATTACGGCGCGCATTAACGTAACCGATGTAGGTGCGCAACGTAAAGTTAGCAAATTGCTGCTCGATCAAGTGGGCAACCTGCTTTATGGTGAAGAACCCACATTGGTGGCTGGCAGACGACTCTTTTGGCGCGTTCCTGTCTATCTTGGCCTGCCGACTGTTGGTCCTGTTGGGCAAGTGGGCATACTAGATGTAGATGCCCAGACCGGCGAAATCTTGTTTAGCCAACAAATTCTCGATGAACTTGCGGAGCGTGGCGATGCATTGGCTGAACGTGCCTCATCTAAAACAGGCTAAACCGGGTTGGTGTCTTCCCGCTTGTGTGAGCATGATCAGTGCCTATCTAGAGCAACCCTTGCTACAGGATGATGTCGCCGGATGGCTAGGTACGCGAGGGATTGGTACACCAGGTAGCCAAATTCAACGCTTGAGTCGGCAGGGCTTTGACGTTTTCTACGGTGTCGGATCGTTGACAGCGATCGAAGAGTGCTTGATGCAACAGGTGCCTTGCATTCTATTTGTCCGCACCGGCGATATGCGACCCTACTGAAAAATAGATACACCGCATGCTGTTGTCGTAGCTGGACTTGATACTGATAATGTAGCTCTGTTTGACCCTGGTATTGCCATAGCCCCGGCAATTGTTTCTGTGGGCAACCTGCTGTTGGCTTGGTCGCACTTTGATTATACCTATGCTGCGCTGCGCGTTTCCGCGTAGCACAACGCTCAATCATATATTGAGGTTTTGATACAATGCAAATTCAACTATACGATACAACTCTACGCGATGGTACCCAGGGCGAAGGCGTCTCGCTGAGTTGTGACGATAAATTGCGCATCGCCCGCCGCCTGGATGAATTCGGTATGCTCTATATCGAAGGGGGCTGGCCGGGTTCCAATCCTAAAGATATGGAATTTTTTGAACGCGCCCAACGCGAACTGGATCTGCGCCAGGCCAAGATTGCTGCCTTTGGCTCCACCTGTCGCGCCGGCGCACATCCCGCCGATGATCCCCAAATTCAACTCTTGATCCAGGCTAATACGCCCGTGGTGACGATCTTTGGCAAAAGCTGGGATCTGCATGTGACCGAGGTGCTGCGCACAAATCTCGAAGAGAACTTGCGCATGATCCGCGATTCGGTGCGCTACTTGAAGAGCCAGGGCAAAGAAGTGATCTACGACGCCGAACATTTCTTCGACGGCTACCGCGCCAATCCGGAATATGCGCTTGCCACGCTCAAAGCCGCCATTATCGGCGGTGCGACTTCCGTCGTCCTCTGTGACACGAATGGAGGAAGTTTGCCCTGGCAAATTGGCGAGGCAGTCGATATTGTGCGCAGCGAGGTGCTGGGGTTGGGTGGCAACGGCCATACGCCACCGGCCGCACAGGTGACTTTGGGCATCCATGCGCACAATGACAGCGAAACCGGCGTTGCCAATACATTGGAAGCCGTACGTCATGGCGCCACCCAAGTGCAAGGCACGATCAATGGCTATGGTGAGCGCTGCGGCAATGCCAACCTGGTTAGCGTTATCCCAGATTTACAACTGAAAATGGGGTATGATTTGGTGCCGGCCGATAAGCTGCCGCAACTGGTCGAGATCAGCCGTTACGTGAGCGAACTGGCCAACTTAAATCCAGATAGCCACCAGCCATTTGTGGGCGCCAGTGCGTTTGCGCACAAGGGCGGCACGCATGTCAACGCCGTTGTCAAGCACACGATGAGCTATCAGCACATCGACCCGGCGCTGGTGGGCAACGAGACGCGTGTTCTGGTCAGTGAATTGAGCGGCAAGGATAACATCGCTGTCAAGCGCAAAGAGTTTGGCCTCAACGGGCGTAGCCTGGACGAAGAGCGGGCGGTGCTGCAGAAGATCAAGGA
>JBBRVA010000582.1:0-5560 GCA_038247295.1 Caldilineales bacterium
AGTAGGACAGTGAGACAGTACAAACACTGTTCTACTGTCCTACTGATTCACTGTCTTACTTACGCCCAAGTGTACTAGCCTCCCCCAACTTAATCACGCCTTTGACGTAACTTTTATCCCCGTGCAAAATCTGTTGCATCAGGATCGGGTACTGCCCGAGCGGCGCAACATGCGTAACCAGCGGGCGCAGATCAAAGACACCCTGGTGGATCAAACGAATGGCGGGCGGGAAGGGATCGCGCAGTTGTGACGACGGCGAGGAGTTGACCACCGTAAAACCGCCGCCGTGCCATTTGGTCGGATCAAAGGTGGCCGTGGCGCCTTTAATCCAGCCAAAGAGGTTGATCAAGCCCCCGCGCTTGACGATATCGGTCGCCAGATCCAGCCCCGCCTGGTTGCCGGAGGTATCGACGACCACGTCGAACTCACGTTTTTTCAAGCTCTGGGCGAGTTCGGCTTTATCGATCTGGGCGGCATTAAAAGTTTCGGACACGCCCAATGTCTGGGCCAAATTGAGTCGGTCCTGGACCACATCCACGGCGACAAGTTCGCCTGTCGGCATGTGCAGCAAGCCTTGCAAAATCAATAAGCCCATAAAGCCCGTCCCGATCACAGCCACGCGGTCACCAGGACGCAAGCGACAGTGATCGAGACCCGTCACCGCACAGGAGACCGGCTCGACGACCCAAAATTCATCGGCCAGCTCCGACTCGGGGATTTTGTAGACGCGCGTGGCCGACAAATTGCGCAACGTCGCAAAGCCGCCACCCGCCACCCGGTCGCCTTCTTTGAGGCTCGTCACGCCACTCCCCACTTTGGTCACATAGCCAATGCCTTCGTGGCCGGGCGGCGCCATCGGGTGCATACGGTTGCCCAGTTTGGCGGTCACAATATCCCACGAACAGATGCCACATGCGCCACCCTGCACCTGCACTTCATTTTCTTTTGGATCGCCAACTGTTATGTCGATTAGATCGATACTGCCGTCATCCAGATAGCGGATTGTGTTTGCGTTCATTGTGCTTCTCTCCTCCATTACTAAATCGCCTGCCCCTTAAACTGGCTCATATAAAGCTGATGGTAGAAGCCGCGCTGCTCTAACAGTTCGTCGTGGGTGCCCTTTTCGACAATTTCGCCGTGGTTGATCACCAACACCTGGTCGGCGTCGCGGATCGTGCTGAGGCGGTGGGCGATGACAAAGCTGGTGCGCCCCGCCATCAGCCGCAGCAAGGAGGCTTGGATGCGCACTTCGGTGCGCGTGTCGACGCTGCTCGTCGCTTCGTCCAGGATCAAGATGCGCGGATTGGCGAGGATGGCGCGCGCAATGGCGAGCAACTGGCGCTGGCCCTGGCTGAGATTGCTGGCTCGTTCCGAGAGTTGGGTCTGGTAGCCCTGCGGCAATTGGCGGATAAAATGATCGGCGTCGGCTAAGACCGCAGCCTGGATACATTCGTCATCTGTCGCGTCCAAGCGCCCAAAACGGATATTTTCTAGCACGCTGTCGGCAAAGAGAAAGGTGTCTTGCAACACCAAGCCCAGTTGGCGACGCAGATCGGCTTTGCGGATATCGCGAATGTCGGTGCCATCAATGCAGATCGAGCCGCCGTTGATTTCGTAGAAACGGGTGAGCAGGTTGATGATCGTCGTCTTGCCGGCGCCGGTTGGCCCGACCAGGGCGATGGTCTCGCCGGCCTTGGCTTCTAATGTCATATCTTTGATAATTGGGTTATCCGGTTCGTAAGCGAATTGCACATGCGCAAAGCGCACGTGGCCGTGGATGGCAGGGAGTGCCACCGCTTGCGCGGCGTCATCAGTTTCCGAAGGCGTGTCGATGATCTCAAAGACACGTTCGGCCCCAGCCAGCGCCGCCTGAATCGCGTTGTACATATTGGCCAACATACGCAAGGGTTGGATGAAATTCTGCCCGTAAATGATAAAGGTGGTGATAATGCCCACGCTCACCAGACCGCGCAAGGCCAGCCAGCCACCCAACCCGGCCAGCACGATCACGAAGAAGTTGCCCAGCACGTTGGTCAATGGCATCAGCAACAGGGCATAACTATTGGCATAGACACCAGATTGGTAAACCCCATCGTTGTGTTGGCGGAAGGCCGCAACCACGGAATCATTGCGCCGAAAGGCTTTGACCACCTTCTGACCGCTGATCGCTTCTTCCATCACCCCATTGAGTTCACCCAATTGTTTCTGTAGATCACGAAAACCACGCCGCGTATATTTGGCCACAAACTGCGTGAACCAGAACATGATCGGCACAACCAAGACCGAAGCCAATGCCAGCCAGACATCAAGCGTGAACATGGCCACCAGAATGCCGATCAACGACAGCACACTGGCCAGCAGCGTTGTCACGTTTTGCGAAACAGCCTGATTGATCGCATCCACATCGTTGGTCAGGCGGCTCATCAGTTGGCCAGCGGGGTTCTGATCAAAGAAGCGCATGGGCAGCGTTTGCAAATGGTCGAACAGATCCTGCCGCAACTGTTTGAGCGCGCGTTGCGAGACTGATGCCATCAGCCAGCCGGAGATCGCCTGGAATAGATTATTCAACAGATAAGCGCCCAGCATGATAAGGGAAATAAAGGCGAGGCCATCCAGCCGCTTGGGCACAATGTACTGGTCAATCGCCACACCTAGCAGGTAGGGACCAATCAAGCCCAGGGCGGTATAGAGGATGACGCAGACAAAGACAAACGCCAATGTGGGACGAAACGGGTTTAGATAGGGTACCAAGCGCGTGAGGGCATGGCGAGCATCACGCGCTTTTTCAATTTTGCCAAAACCCGTTGGATGTCTGGCCTGCACGGCGGGACGCGCGTCACTAGCTCGCTCGCGTTGGTTAACAGCTTGGCTCATAAGGTTTCACCTGTTCGCTGATCGGTCATCCCGGCTTCGACGCGACTGCGGCCTGCTTTGGCCGGCGCACCATTGTGCGCTTGGGGCAGGAGAGCCGTACGCGCGGGTGGTTGGTCAGCCGGTCCACCTGTCACCTTCTCGCCATTGCCCAGTTGCGAGGCATAGATCTCTTGATAAATAGGGCTGGTTTGCATCAACTCACGATGTGTGCCCTCGGCAGCAATGCGCCCCTTGTCGAGGACTACAATCTTGTCGGCATTGAGCACGGTGCTAATCCGCTGCGCCACGACCAACGTCGTATGTTGCCCAATCTGATCTTCCAATGCGGCCTGGATCTTGGTTTCCGTCTCCACATCGACCGCGCTCGTACTGTCGTCGAGAATTAAGATGTGCGGTTTGGTGAGCAGGGCGCGGGCAATGGCAATCCGTTGCTTCTGCCCACCAGATAAGTTCACCCCGCGCTCTTCAATGTGCGTGTCATAACCTTTGGGCAGCTCGATAATAAAGTGGTGCGCCTGGGCGGCTTGGGCGGCGGCCACCACTTCTTCTTCGCTGGCGTTAGGTGCGCCATAACGGATATTTTCACGCACCGTACCAGAGAATAGAATCGTTTCCTGCGGCACAATGCCAATCTGTGCCAGCAGGGAATCCTGCGCCACCTGGCGAATATCCAGGCCGTCGATCAGAATACGGCCGGCGCTTACATCATAAAAGCGCGGCACCAGGTTGACGAGCGTGGACTTGCCGGCGCCAGTTGCACCAAGGATAGCAACCGTCTGCCCCGGCTCGGCGACCAGGTTGATCTGCTCTAAAACGGCTTCATTGCTGTTACCATTGTAGTGAAAGCTCACATCTTCAAAGACAACTCGACCCGTCGCGGATTTAGGGATAGTTAACGCGCTGGGCATTTCTTGAATTTCGGGCACAGTTTCCAACACTTCATTGATGCGCGTGGCCGAGGCCATCCCGCTGGCCCAGGTACTGGAGAGCCAACTCATCATCGTCAGCGGGATCATGGTCGTCAGCAGATAATTGGTAAAAGCCACAATCTGCCCGACCGACAGGTCGCCGCGAATGGTGTCTAGCCCGCCGACCCAAATCACCACCACCATGCCCACATTAATACAGGCTGTCAATACAGGTGACATCGTGGACGTAAATTGCATAACGCGGACTGACTGTTCAGTAAATGCTTCGCTGGCGCTTTCAAAACGCGCTCCTTCAAAATCGTTGCGCACAAAGGCTTTGACCAAGCGCGCACCAGCTGTGTTTTCCTGCAATACGGTGTTGAGCCGATCCAGCTTTTGTTGCACCAAACGAAACAGCGGTTCCGTTTTGCTCACAAAGAAGACGAGGATAACCGTCGTAACCAGCAGCAGTGGCACCATGGTTAGCGCCAAGCTGCGACTCGTACTAAACATGAGAATCAGGCTGCCGATCATCAGCAGTGGGGCACGCGTGCCAATCCGCAACGAGATCTGGATCAAGCGTTGAAAGGCGCCCGTATCGCTGCTCAGGCGCACCATCAACTGCCCCGTGCGCATGCGGTCCAGATCGCCGTAGGACAAACTCTGAATTTTGAGAAAGAGGGTGTCACGCAGATCGCGTGCCACGCTCTCGCCCACCTGCACCGACGTATTGTTGTTGCCAACGGCGATGATGGTGCTGATCAACGAGATGCCGAGCATCAGCAACCCGGTCTGGATCACAACCGCTTGGTTTTGTTGCTCAATGCCTTGGTCGATGATACGCTGAATTAAGCGCGGAATCGAAAGATCTAGCACGACCAATGTAGTCAGCAAAATCAAGGCAACGACCGATCTTTTCCAATAGGGTTTAACAAAGGTCATTAATGCGAAAACATCTTTCATAAGGCGTACACTCGCTTATCAATACAATGTCCGACAGACCCGATGAGGCGCAAGAACCGACGGATGCACAGCATGGCGCACATCCGTCGGTTGACATCGCAAAGTATAGCACAATCTGCGCTGCATATAAACTGACTTTTAAAGATGATCCCTTCCGGGAAGGCGCTCTGTACACCGATTTTTCAAATCGGTGTACAGAGCGCCTTCATCCAATCACTCAAAGCATCTGCCTGGATAATTACATCGAATCTATCGAATACAATGGCTAATTCTACCAACCCCAAACCAGAAAACTCACCAGCGGAGACACCCCAAACGCCCGTGCGCGCACGTCTAAAAGCTGGCCTAACGACGGCGATGAAAACGCGCCAAAGTGCTATCGTCTCGATCCTGCGCACGGTATTAGCGGCAATCGACAATGCCGCAGCCGTCGAACTCCCACCAAACTTCGTGCCTATTATGGGGCAGTCTAACGACGTGCCGCGCAAAGTGCTAACTGAAACGCAGATGCGGGACATCTTACACAACGAGATCAGGGCGCTCCAGGCTGCTAGCGCCGAATACGAACAGTTGGGTAAAACAGAGGAAGCCGACACGTTGCGCATACAAGCAGCCGCGCTGAGCGAATATTTGTAACCAACAAAGCAACTTTTTGATGACCCACCTCACCCCTAAATCCCTTCTCTGTTGCGGGGACTTAGGGGCGAAGCCGAACGGGTGAGGTGGGTCATTACAAAATTTTTTGATAGACACGGATCGGGAAAAACACGGATAAAACAACTAAAAATATCCGTGTTTTTCCCGATCCGTGTATA
>JBBRVA010000583.1:0-5549 GCA_038247295.1 Caldilineales bacterium
AGCCAAAGCAATGACGATGCGGATCAACAGATAGAGAATGAGCGCTGAGTAGATTTAATCATAATGCCATTTTTGGTCTGGGAAATGATGTTTTCCAAATTGAGCACATTCTTGATGAGGTTGAAGAAAATTTCAACCTGCCAACGTTGAGCATACAATTCGTAGATAAATTGAGGAGTGAAGCTGGCCTTAAAGATGTTGGTCACATAAAAGCGCCACTTCTCCTCATGAAACAGACCGACCAGACGGATATCGTCGTCCTTGAGACAAGATTTCTTGGCTTTGGACAACTGAACCGTCAGGTCAATTTCGCCGTTAGTCATGTGTGAAGCAGAAAATCGTCGATTTCAGACAGACGGCGGCCCACCCAATGTTGAAGTTCGCTGGCGGCCACTTTGACGATAAGCGGGTCACAGTTGCCCTTGAGCCGCATGACAAAAAAGCTGCCCGCATCAATGATTTGCTTCATCAAGCGGAAAGACCAATAGCCCAAGTCGATCAGATAGAGACAATTGGCCGCCTTGGTGACGAAGGCGAAGCGGCTGTCATGTCTTTTGCCCTCAGTCACTTGCAGTTTAGTGACGGCAGCCGTCTTTAGGGAGTATTTGGTGTTCAGTTTGAGCTGGATTGTCCTTTATGTACACTTTTGAACACCGCCTCCAGTTTCTTGTTGAGGGAAATCACGCTGCCATCCACAGCAAAAGCGTCCGTAAATTGTCCCAAAAACTGCATGTCAAAGACATGCAGAATCAGTTTGTAGCGGTCGAGCAAGTGGTTGTACACGCCCCGAAACAAGTACCAACTGACGTTTCGGAGTCGTTTGCTCACCGCAGTCTTTGACAGACTCGTCACTGCAGCCTCAGGAAACAGTAGGTCAATGGCTCCCAAGAAGAAGCCAATTAACTGGAGCAGGGATCCCCGGCGTGATGGTTCGCCCGCAGAAAACACCATGAGCCAGAAGAAGCAGCGCACAAAGAGCTTTCGTTTTCGTTCATCTCGGACATGGTGTTTGACAAATAGTGCATCCAACTCGTCGTTGGACAGAATCTCTTGGAAGACAATTTGGTCTTTCTTGATCGTTTCCTGTATGGTTGGTTCTTGGACTGTCATTTTCTCTCCTTTGCTTCTGCTTGGAATCAGTGCGTAGGAGAGAAATGATAGCCCAACTCGTTGAATTACCCCATATCCTGCGTTGCTACTTGTTGAAACGGCTTAAGTTGACGCCTATGCACAAGCTATGAACACTAACCCACGGCGGCGTAAGTAAGCCAGTGATTCAGTAGGACAGTAAGCCAGTCATTGACTACTGTGTCACTAGCTTACTGTCTCACGAACCAGTGGCGGTCTATTTACCCCGCTGTGGACTGGTCACTGATGATTGTTTACTTAAACTTAGCAATCATATCATCGACTTTAGCCACGATACTAGTAGTTACGTCTTCTACAGTGCGCTCACCGTTGATGGCTTGGGCGATCTTGTTGCTGTGGATCGTATCAAGCTCCAAGAAGAAGGGGACATTGGGCCACGGTTTGGCCGCGGCGGTCATATCGCTGATATACTTCCAGCCATTCTTAGGCAAGCCCTCGCTGACCTGTTTGGTCCACGGCTCCAAATTCTGCTTGCGAAATGGCGGGCCAAACATGTTAATACCCCACCAGAGATCCTCTTCTGGGCTGTTCAAGAATTTGATCAACGTCCAGCCCCCTTCCTTGTCAGCATAATCGCCACCGTTGACGGCATGGAAATCGCAGCCGGGGACATTGCTATGGCCTGCTTCGCCTTTGGGTGGCGGAACAAAGTCCCAATCGATGTTGGCCCAGGTTTCCTGTTTGTTGGGAATCGACCAGGAGGCATCATGTTGGATCGCTAATTTGCCACTGGCACCCCAGTCAAATTCGTTGGTTTCTTCAGGTTTGCCAATCGATCGATCCGTATTGACCATATCGGCCACCATCTGCAACCAATTCTTGACGGCGTCGGCATCCAGGCTGAAATGTTTCTGATCATCGCTTAACAAACCTAATCCCAAAGAGGGTAAGACGGTGGCCAGATCCCACAAGCCAGCGCCTTGGTTGGCGCCCATGATCTCGCGGCGATCGCCATTGAATTTGGTGGCGGCCGTGGCCTTCTCGCGCCAGACGTCCCACGTCCAATTGCCGGCATCGTAATCTTTATCTAGTGTATCAATGCCTGCATCGGCTAAAAGCTGCTTGTTATAGAAACGCATATACAAACCGAATGTCTCACGCGGCAACGCTACCAGCTTGTTGCTGCTGGCCGGATAATAGAGCATGCTCGTAATTGCTTCCCACATTTCGTCCAGCTTCAATTCGCCGGCATCTCGCTCGGCAAACGAGCTGAGATCGGCGAGCACGCCTTTATGGGCAAAGGCCCACACGGGTCCCCATTGGATGCCGTGGGCGTCAGGTGCGGTGCCGGCGCCATAATTGGTCAGCATTTTGGTGGTAAATTCATCCCCACCGGGTGCAGTGATGCGATTGACTTTGTACTCTGGATAGCGCTCCTCAAAGCGGTCGATAGCGGCCTCGAAGACCTTATTGGCGCCCTCGCCGCCCGTCCACCACGCAAATCCCAACTCTTTTTGTGCGCTGCTCGGCTGGGCATCTGTACCTTCACTCCCCGCCGAAGGCGCGGCTGGCGCGGCGCAGGCCGCCAATGCACTGATCCCCACTATCCCCAAACTCACACGCAGAAAATCCCGTCTTGTTACTGTTGCTCGCATGGATATTTCCTCCTCTGTGAAAAACTACGGCTTGACAAAAATGCCAGTTAACAGTAAACAGGCAAGCCACAGGCTGGTTGTTTACTGTTAACTGTTGATATGCGACAACGGTTTTATCTAAAGACCAAAATCGGCTACGCCCAAGCTTTGCAGCATAACCTTGCTGAAGCGATTAAATTTGCCGTAGAAGCGCCGAATTTCTGGATCGGGGTGATCGCGCCACAAATAGGGTGGCATCAAGGTGACCTCGCTCAACGAAGGGCGGTGGGGGTGCCCATAGTAGACTTGGATCGTGCGCCGGATTTTGTTGGTTTGGCGCAGGGTAACACCGTGGACGGTGGCGGCATTAAAGAGGATGGCCGACCCGGCTTTGCCATAAAAATTCAGAATGCCACCGCATTCGAGGTGGGCGCTCTTATCGTTGATAATCTCACCATCGGCCGGTTCAGGGCTGATCGAGAAACAATGGGTGCTCTCATCGACATCAGTCAGGTAGTAGATCACCTGCGGATAATCCAGGTGCAACGGATGGTCGCGCCAGTAATCACGGTCGCGATGCCAATCCGTCTCGCGCATCTGCACCTCGGCAGAGCGGTGGCGCACGGCCAGCTCTTCGAAACAGATCGGGCCGCCCATTAACGTTTCGACCAGAGGGATAATACGCGGGTGGCGAATGGTCTGCTCGAAGATCGGTTCTGTCAAGAGGAGGTTGCAATTGTAGTCACGCGAGGTTGTGCTATACCACATAAACGGATTCAGCTTGCGGTCGCGATCCATCGCCCCATTGAGATCGGCCACCTGGTCCGGCGTCAGCAGATCGGGCAGTACGACATAACTATTCGCTTTAAAAAAATCAACTTGGGCTTGCAGGTTATTCGGGTCGGGGACGATGTGCTCAAGAATGCGTGGCATGTTGGCTTCCTTTGAAATCAGATTTAGCTTTAAGGACGACGCGCCAATAAATTGTAGTAGGGAGATTGGAGAGTAGAGATTGGAGATTGTAAAGCAACAATCTCCAATCTCTATTCTCCAATCTCTATTCTCCAATCTCTACCCCTTAACGGGTCGGATCATACTGATGCACATCATGGTCGGGCATCTTGAGGCCGAGCAAACGCAAACGTTGCTCCGAAGCACCTTCACTCGCTTGCCACGGCAGAATCGTTTCTGCCTCGTAGCGCTTCAGCCACCAATAGCCGTAGTAAAGATAGATGCCGCGCCGCACCCCATCGGTGGTGTTGCGGCCGCCCGTATGCCAGATCGCGCCATTGATAAAAACGGCATCACCCGGCTCGGCGTAGACGGCGACTTCGCCCGGTAATGGCTGATTGCGCCTGTCGGCGGGCGGCAATGTTTCACCCAAGTGCGTTTTGGGCACCACGCGGGTGGGGCCACGTTCCTCACTCATCGGGTCGAGCATAATAATCGTATTGATGGCCAACGGCCGGTCGCCGGGAAAGACAAAATCGCGATGCCAGGAACGTTCCGGCCGTTCACTATGCGGCCCTTGCCGCAACAAATCGTATTGCAGCAATTGCACCTGGTGACCAAAGATCGCTTGCTGGCGGGCTAAGATCGGCGGGTGCTCGATCAGATCGATGAAGGCTTTGTGTTTTAAGAGCCGATGCTGATTGACACGTGGTTTTTCTAACGCCCACACGCGATCAAACTCTTCTTGAATTAACGTCAAGTGTTCACCGCTCAACACCCCGGGGACATGCAAATACCCTTCTTCTAGAAAAAATTGCTGCTCTGCTTGTGTGATCACAATCTCTTCCGGCTCCTCTTCTGTAACTATTGGGGCGCGCCGTCATCGCTGGCCGGCTGGGCGACGCTGCCGAGCGAGATGACGGCCTGCCACAATTCGCTGGCGAAGCTAAGGTGCTGGCGCATGGCGTCGCCAGCCGCCACCGGGGCGTGTTGTTCGATGGCGGCAAAGACGGCGCGATGGGTGGCCTTGCCTTCGGCGCTGGTTCTTAGCTGATCGCCCTGCGTTTCGCGCAACACCTCCTCGAGGAGGTCAATCAAGTTGGCGACAATGCGGGCCATGATCGTGTTGTGGGTTGCTTGCCCCACCAAGCGATGAAATCGCATATCGGCGGCTAAATAATCGTGGAAGGTGGCGGCGTGCTCCATCTGATCTAGCGCGTGCGCCATTGCCAGCAGATCGTCTTCCGTGGCGCGCTCGGCCGCGGTGCGCGCCGCTTCCCCTTCGATCATCCGGCGCGCTTCCATGATCTCGACAATCGTGCCGCCCCATGTCATCAAGCCCAGCCCAATCGTACGCCCGATGCTGGCGCCAATCTGCGCCGTGATAAAGGTGCCGTCGCCCACACGCGACTCGACCAAGCCGATGGCTTCGAGCGTTTTCAACGCCTCACGCACGCTAGTCCGCCCGATGCCCAGCCACTCGGCCAGCTCACGCTCGGAGGGCAAACGGTGGCCTGGCTGGACGACGCCAGAGATAATATATTGCTTTAACTGTTGCAGCACCTGATCTTTGATGCTCACACGTTCGATGCGAGTAAAGTCGGGTGCTTCTAAAGTACGGCTCGTCACAATTTACTTTCTACAGGATAATCTTTGGTTGAAGGACGAAGGTCAGTGGTCTTACCATTGATTGTATGCTAGATTTTTTAGATTGTCAAGTGCCTTTTATAAAGATCAGATGTAACGATTCAGCCCGGGAACGCCGCCAGGGATGGCGGCGTTCCCGGGCTGAATCGTTACGATCAAATATAACAAATTGGGGCCGCAGCTAAAGGTGGATAGAGTAGATCAAAACAGAGCTGGGATCGGCCAGGC
>JBBRVA010000584.1:0-5531 GCA_038247295.1 Caldilineales bacterium
ACATAGATTCACTATTGCAACAGCAGGCAACTGAGTAGGGAAGCACTTGAGGAATGTGTTTGAACACTTGCGGTTGATGAGCGATAAGGATGAAGCGTAGGGGATTATGAAAATAAAAAAACAAGCCAAAACCCGAGTCAAAACAATTAGTAGGCCGGCCTTCACACCGCTGACGAAGCCGGGGACACTGCCTGATGTTAACGCAGTCAAACGGCCCGACACCGCCACGTCACTTGATCCCACCACCCACCTTGGCCACAACTTTGGCGCGATCAACGTGCATCCTGCTACCCGATCCACGATCCATCCCAAGCTGAAGGTGGGTCCGGTCAACGACCAAGATGAAACTAACACTATCAACCAAGGAACCTGACCCATGCCCACCTATTCCCAAGCACCACCCGTGGCCAGAGGCCGCATTCGGGTCTTTGATCAAGCCAAGCCGAACAATCCCAGCTTGTATGTGATTGCGTTTCAATTCAATCCGGCCACGCTCAGCCGCACTTTGCAGCCACCGGCGATGGATGCTTCGGGGGCGCAAGGGCAACGCAGCATGGCGCTCCGCTACAAGGGGGCGCCTTCGGAAACCCTGAATGTTGATATTGTGATCGACGCCACCGATCAGCTCGAACTGGGCAATCAGCAGACCAAAGATTTCGGCATCTTGCCGCAACTGGCCGTTTTGGAGACATTGCTCTACCCCACCAGCGACGACGTCAAGAAAAATGACGCGTTGCTCGACCAGGGGCAGATCGAAGTCGCCAGCGGTTATGATGCTCCTTTCACCCTTTTTGAGTGGGGCAAAAACCGCACGCTTCCGGTAGTGGTGACTAGCCTTTCGATTACAGAAGATATGTTTGACAAGGATCTGAACCCGATTATCGCCACCGTCAAGCTGGGCTTGCGGACGCTCAGTTATTCCGATGTGGTGGGTAGCCACCCTGGCTATAGCAAATTTATGGCCTATCAAGGGGGCAAAGAGCAATTGGCCGTGCGTGGACGCTAAAAGCATACCGAGGAGCATACAATGTTTGATCATAACAGTCGTTACTACCCATTGGGCGAAAATACCTTTGAAGCCGCTGATGGGCGGCAGATTCGCTACAAACAACGGCGCTTCTTACCACAGGGCGATCGGATGCCCGTTCTTGTTGAAGTGAGCATCCTGCTGGGGGACCGGCTCGATTCAATCACCGCCACCCATCTGGGCGATCCGTTACAGTTTTGGCAAGTATGCGATGCCAATAATACCATGAATCCGTTTGACCTGGTGGGCGAGATGGGCAAGCGCGTGCGGGTGCCATTGCCCCAATTCCAAGAAGTCTAGATCAGATTACCGGCGAGGAACGCTTATGCCACTTCCGCATATTATTATGGGTCTCTACATTGGCAAGAACACGCTGCAGAAAGCAGAGCGCAATCTGTTGGAGATGTTACAGCGCATCGAGGTGAATCAAAGTGATGATGGCGGGCAGCAGGGCTTCCAAATCACCTTTGCCGGCCAGCGCCCGTTGGGGCGAAGCACCGACTATCCTTTGCTAAAAGACCCTGTGCTCACGCCCGGCAATCGAGTGGTGATCACGATTACGATCGCCGCCCGGCCACGGGTGTTGATGGACGGCATTATCACCCATCAGCAAATGCCGTTTGGCAATGGCGATGGTGATGTCAGCCTGACGGTGACGGGTAAAGATATTAGCGTTTTGATGGATCTGGAAGAAAAAAATAAAACTTATAAAGATATGAAACACAAAGAAGTGGTGGAACAGATTTTAAAAGAATATGCCAAATTTGGCATCACCACCAAGGTCGAACCGCCCAAGGCCAAGTGGCCGCTGGATCCGCCCAAACAAATGCCATCGCAAATGGGCATCACGGATCTTGCTTATCTGGGCGCGTTGGCGACGGCGAATGGCTTTCGATTTTACATATTGCCGGGACCCACACCGGGCAAGAGCGTTGCTTACTGGGGGCCGCCTTTACGCCAGGGCAGCCAGCAGAGTGCCTTGACGGTTAACATGGGCACCCGCACCAACGTCGAAAAGATTGACTTTTCCTTTGATGCCCAGTCCGCAGTGGAGGTCAGCGGCGCGGTGGCCGATGCCGATGGCGATAAAGCGCAACAAGCCGACGTGACAACCAGCACCCGCAAGCCGGCGCTAGCCAAACAGGATCCGTTTGGCGGCAGTCGCCCGCTACTGCGCAAAATCTGGTTGGGCTATGCCGGCCCGGATGCAAACGAGGCAAAAGCACGCGCCCAGGCGCTGGCCGATCAATCGATCGATCAAGCTGCGCAGGCAAATGGCACGTTAGATACGCTGCGTTATGGCGATCTGTTAACGGTGCCAGGCGTGGTGGCCGTGCGCGGCGCGGGTGGCACCTATGATGGTGAGTATGCGGTGAAATCGGTCAAACATCGCATTAGCATTGCTGAATACAAACAGGATTTTACGCTGGCCCGTGAAGGTTTGGGAACGACCATTCAGAAAGTGAAGCCATAATGCCAGGCAACGCGATGATCCCACGTCACTTCTTTGGCAAATATCGCGGCAAAGTGAGCAACAACAAAGATCCGCTGGGGATTGGCCGTATTCAGGCCGTGGTTGAAGCCGTTGCGCCCGATATGCTGAACTGGGCCATGCCCTGTACACCATACGCAGGACCCCAGGAAGGTTTTTTTATGATGCCGCCGGTGGGTGCCAATGTATGGGTTGAGTTTGAAGGGGGCGACCCCAATTATCCGATTTGGAGTGGTGGCTTTTGGGGCGAAAAACAAGATCAGAAACCGCCCACGGATGCCACGGGACCCGAGATGAAAGTGTTGCAGACCGAAAAAATGGTGCTGAGTTTCGACGATAAAAATACTAAATTGACGGCCAAGCTCAAGCCCAAAGCGGACAAGGGTGGCGGCCAAACGATGAGCCTGACGATGGATGAGAAGGCCATTATCCTGACGGCCAAACAGGTCACGATCACCATTACGCCCGATAAAGTGGAGATTAAGAAAGGTAGCACCATCATCGAACTGACCGACAACATCGTGCTCAAGAAGCCACCCGCCACCATTGAGATCAATAGCTCGATTACGGTAAAAAATTCCGCCGCTTCGACGGAATGGACGGCATCGGCGATCAATCTCAAAAACGGCGCGGCGAGCATTGCCCTGTCACCCGCCAGTGTCAATGTTAACAATGGCGCCTTGGAAGTTATATAGTCTAGGCGTCGGTGAGTCTAGGCGTCAGCGGCGGCCCGACTGTCCTACTGGCTTACCGTCTTCCACATCGGCTAGAAAGGATTGACCCATGCCCGGATTTTTGTTAACCGTTGGCTCGGTGGTGCTCTGTTCGCACGGGGGCAAAGCCCAGGCCACTGTCCCCAACCCACGCGTCAAAGTAATGGGGCAGCCGGTTCTGTCCCAACCTATGCCGTGGGTGGTGGCTGGCTGTGCCTTTCCACCGCCGCCGGTCGCCAACGGACCCTGTGTCGTGGCTAATTGGATCATAGGATCCGTACGTGTCAAGTCGATGGGGATGCCGGTGCTCTTACAAGATAGCCAGGCCCTTTGTGTCCCCACGGGCACGCCGCTGATGGTTGTCTTTACGCAACCGCGTGTGAAAGGAACATAAGTGATACGCGAAGTCGGTTACCCCTACTACATTGATAACAGTGGTCGCACCGCCACCGCCGAACGGGACAAGCATATTCGGCAACTGATCGAGCAGGTGCTTTTTACGGTGCCGGGCGAGCGCGTGAACCGCCCCGATTTTGGCGTCAACATTCGCCAATTCATCTTTGCTGGCGACAGCAATGAAACCGCCGCCGCCGCCCAATTCCTTGTCCAGAGCGAGTTGGAACGATGGCTGGGCGAAATCATCGACATTGAGGCAGTTGTGGTAGAGAGCAAAGAGGCAACACTCAACGTCACTGTACGTTTTACTGTGCGCGCCGACCAGCAGCGACAAACGGCTCAGTTTACGCGCTAAGCAATGCCGATCAGATAAATTGTGCATTAGGGAGATTGGAGATTACAGGCCAGCAATCTCTAATCTCCAATCTTTAATCGTTAATCCTAAATAGAACGAGCATGATCCGTTCAAAAAACTCAGCTCAAGGTATAGAAGATCATGGAACGCGATGTCACGAGATTTACGGATGTAGAACCGCATATTGACTATTTGGCGAAGGATTTTGCAACCTTCCGCCAGCTTATGCTTGATCATTTATCCGTTTTAGTGCCCAACTGGACCGAAAAAAGCCCGGCAGATTTGGGGCATGTGCTGATCGAAACATTGGCTTATGCGGCTGATTATCTCAGCTATTATCAGGATGCGGTAGCGACCGAAGCCTATTTAAGTTCGGCCCGTTTGCGCCGTTCGGTTCGCCGCCATGCCCGCCTTTTGGATTACTTTTTGCACGAGGGCTGCAATGCACGCGTCTGGGTGCAGTTGGTCGTTAATCGGGATGGCGTGCGTGTCGCACCGGGCACGCTCTTGCTGACGGACGTACCAGGCATGCCGCCGGAGCTAACCCCAACGCTCTATCGCGAAATATTAGTACAATCACCCCTGGTTTTTGCAACATTGCACGATATTAAGCTTTTTAATGCTCACAACGAGATCGCCCTCTATACCCCGAATCCACGGGAAGAGGCGTTGCTGCCCGTAGGCGCGACGAAGGCGTGGCTGCTGGATGAAGCGATCAATCGGGCAGCTACGCCAGTTGATCAACAGAGCCAGCCGTTGCGCAAATTGAGCAATCTGCAAGTGGGTGATGTGCTGCTCTTAGATGAAGTGCGCGATCCCAAAACGGGCAAAGAACGCAAAGACCCGAAACGCCGCCATGCTGTCCGCCTGACGAAGGTTAGCGCTCATTTGCGGCCCGAGCAAGAGAACGCAGCCGATCGCAATAAACCATTGGTCAGGATTGAATGGTCAGAAGCCGATGCGTTGCCCTTTGCCCTGCATATTGCTCCCTATGGCAGGGACGAGCATCCGGTGACCGTGGCGCGCGGCAACATCGTTTTAGCCGATCATGGCCGCCGCATCAAGGGTGAGGACTTGCCACCGGTGTTGCCCAATCTGCGCTATCGACCACCGCTGCGGCTGCCGGGGCTAACACAGCGGGTAAGTTACGACCATGAAAGTGCCTTGCGCACCTCGGCCACCGACACTCTATACCAGGATCCGCGCCAGGCGATGCCCGACATTCGGCTCTTGCAACACGATCGCGTTGTACAATTGACGACCAATCGTACGACGCTCTTGCCAGCGGTGGTTGAGGTGGTGAGTGCGACCACCAATCCCCAGGCCAGTGTGCGGCGCGAATGGAATCTCCAACGCGATCTGCTCAACAGTGACCGCTTTGCGCGCGATTATTTGGTGGAGATGGAAGAAAACGAACGGGCATTTTTACGGTTTGGCTTTGGCGATATGGGGCAATTGCCCGAACCAGGCGACGAGTTTATCGCCGATTATCGCATCGGCAACGGCACGCGCGGCAATGTCGGTCCGGATACGATTCATCACATTGTG
>JBBRVA010000585.1:0-5530 GCA_038247295.1 Caldilineales bacterium
CCTTCTACCCGCGCCGCAGCAACGAATTAACCGTGATCCGCAACAGCATCATGGGCGGACTCAGCGGTTTTAGCGCCACCTTTACCAATCGGATCCATCGCTGGCTGGAACAGATTCATGCCGAAGTGCCGGCGGAAGAACTGGAAGCGTCTGGACGCGAGGGGTTGGCCGTGCAAGAGGTGATCGAAGCCGCCATCCGTTCGCACGAATCTGGTGTCGCGGAAGACGTGCCGACGGTATAGGGTAGGTAGGGAAATAAGTAGACAGGGAAATAAGTAGACAGGTACAAGGTAACGCCCACTTGTTTACCTATTTACTGTATTACGCTCGCGCGCATCACAAATAAGTTCCCAATCAAACAGCCTTCGTGGGTTATCACCTAACCCACGAAGGTGGGTTTTGTACAAGTTGCAGCGAATTTATTCGCCGCGCTCCCCAGTAAATCTTATCCATTCACGATCGTCATTGACCAAAGGAGGAAGGATTCATGCAACACACTCAATTTCTGAGTAGGCTATTAACGCTTTTTCTGGTACTAGGGCTGTTTGTCACAGCCTGCGCCCCAACAGCAGCGGTCCCCGCAGCCGTTGCGCCCACCGACGTTCCCGCCGCAGAAGCCACCACAGAAGAAGTGGTCGAAGTAGCCGTCACGCCGACACCGGCGGGCGAGATGACCGGTGATATTGTCATCTCTTTCCAGGGCGAAGACACGCAAACCTGGGAAGCCCTATGTGCTACCTATGCCGAGCAGCACCCGGGCGTCAATTGTATTGTGGAGTTGAAACCGCCCGAAGGCTACCAAGAGTGGATTCGCACCCAGTTTGCCGGTGGCACGCCCAAAGCGTCATTGGTCAACGGCAACGTCGTCGCCGACCTGACCAACGCCAAGAAGTTCGTCGATCTTTCACCCTATCTGGACAAAGAGTCGCCTTACACGGGCAAGCCCTGGCGCGAGGATCTAGACACGGCAGCGCTAGCCAACATGCGCAACCCGATCAACGGTGAAACCTATCTCTTAAACCTGGAAACCGTGCAGGTGCTCTGGTTCTACAACCAAGAAGCCTTTGCCAAGGCCGGCATTCTCGAAGAGGCGCAGGCTTTACAAGAGACCGACCGCAACCAACCCACCTGGGATCAATTCCTGAATTGGTGCGACCAATTGAGCGCAGCCGGCTATATTCCCGTCGCGATTGAAGGTGATTTCCGCTCCTTCTGGGAATTACGCGTTGGCTGGATGGCGCGCATGTATGCCGACCAATACACCCGCGATGAGGCCGAACTCGTGCGCTGTCAGGAAGGCGATTGGTGCTTCCGCGAAGGGATTGATGACAAATGGACCTATGACCCGAGCGATGCGTACAATGATGATGCCACCGATATTACCTTTAACATCGTACGCAAAATCAACGCCCTGCAAGATGGCAGCCAAAGTGTCGACGGCCCGGCTTGGAAGGCGATGTACGAAAACTTCAAAGCATTTGGCGACCGTTGTGCGCCTCCCGGCTGGATCGGCACAACTGACGCCTATCCGCTCTTCTTGACCCAAAAAGCGGCCATTCGCCTCGATGGCGCCTGGTTGCTCAGCAACTTCGAAAAGGACATTCGCAGCCTGGCCGAAGGCACCTATAGCTACACCGGCGCCGAAGAAGGTGCGCCGACACCGACACCCGCCGCCGAAGACTTGGCCGCCACCGTTTTTAACATTGCCAGCTTCAACAATCCGTCGATGGAAGGGCCAGAAGTAGACTCACCCGCGCGCACCATTGAGGTTAACATCGGCTTCTGGAGCATTCCAAAAAAGGAGCAGGCGCAGAATGATCTGGAAGTGGACTTCCTAATGTACGTGACCAGCCCCGAAGGTTTTGGCCTCTATCTGGAGAACCGGCTCGATCCGAACAATGCCAAGGGTGGTATCAACGGCCCGCCGGTGGTCCAGAATGTGGCGTTGCCACCCGAATATGCCGAACGTTTTGCAGCATTGAAGCTGATCGGCAACACGGAGAAAGACACCGCCGGATCTTATCGCGCGCGCGGTGTGGCGGACTATCAACCAACCGTACGCGAATGGGTGGATGTGGCCCAACAGTATTTCACGGGCAAGATCACGATTGATGAATTCCTCGCACAGTATCAAGCTTCAATCGAGGCCAACTTTGATGGTATCGTCGAGCATCTCCAGTTGACACCCGATGATCTGAAGGACCCGACGAAGAAGCCGGTCAATCAGTAGAGATTAATGCAGGTGGGTAGATAGGTAGACAGGGAAATAGGTAGACAAGTAGTCACCTATTTCCCTGTCTACCTATCTACCTATCTACCTGTCTCCCTGTTTCCCTATTTCCCCCTTGAGACACCCATGATATCCTTTCATCCAACAAAACGCATCCGCCAGTTTGGCCTGCTTGGGTTCGCCATTCTCAGCCTGCTCTGGATTTCCCAACGCGTGTGGGCACAATCGCCTGCTTGGGATAACGAGGCGGGCGATACTGTTTATAGCGTTGCCACCGCAGCCGATCTGAGCATCCAAGTGGCGGGCAGCCGCAATAATCGCGTCATGGCGCTAGGCCCAGACGGTACGACTTTGTGGGAGTTCGCAACCAATGGCACAGTGTGGGGCGTGGCCGTCAGCGAAGATGGCAGCCGCATTGCCGTGGCCGCCGAAGATCGACACGTCTATCTGCTCGACAAGGCCGGCCAATTGCAGTGGGAATTTCGCGGATCCAACATTTTCCTGGATGTTGCGATCGCGCGCGACGGGTCGCTGGTAGCGGCCCTGGCCGACAATCGCGATGTAATTGCCTTGGACGGCGCCAGCGGCCAAGAATTGTGGCGCTTTCCCTTGCCCAATATTGCCGACACGGTCGCCATCTATGGGGCAGAAAATGCGCGCGTGCTGGTCGGCACGCGCAATTCGCAGGTGCATCTGCTCAATACCGACGGCACAGAACTGTGGCGGGCACAGCTGAGCAACGCCGTCAACGGGGTCGATACCGTGCGCAATGGCGCGCGCGTGGTAGTTGGCACAGAAACCGGCACAGTCGCCTTGATCAACGGCGCCAACACCGATCTGATCTGGCAGGTGCAATTGCCGGACCACGTCAACGAGGTCGCTATCACCGCCGACGGCAGCCTGATTGCAGCCGGTCTGCAAACGGGCGAAGTCTATGTATTGGCCGGTGCCGATGGGACGACGCAACAGATCATCCAGGGTGATGCTGCCGTCGAAGCGCTGGCGATCTCGCCCGACGGCAGCGCGGTATTGTGGGGTGATCGCAATGGGCGGACCCGCCTGGTTGATCGGGTGGCGGCGGCTGGGGAATTTGCGACGCGTGAACGCCTGCGCACCGGCTTGCAGATTGGCATCCCGCTGATCGTTCTGGTACTGTTGACTGGTTTCATCCTTTGGATTCGGCAGACGACGGCCGGTCATCACTTTTGGGACGTGCGGGCGGCCAAGCCACGCCGCTTAGGTCGTCAGGTTTGGCGGGCACGCATTTCGTATATCTTTCTCATCCCTACCCTAACACTGCTGCTCATATTTAATTATTATCCCGCGGCCTCTGGTCTCTATCATGCCTTTACGGTCTGGAAACCGGGTGTAGAGACACGCTGGGTGGGTTTGATGCAGTTTGAACAGATCTTGC
The DNA here is from genome assembly GCA_038247295.1 of Caldilineales bacterium. Classification (GTDB taxonomy): domain Bacteria; phylum Chloroflexota; class Anaerolineae; order Caldilineales; family Caldilineaceae; genus JAPLGZ01. The sequence goes on from JBBRVA010000585.1 coordinate 3,645, forward strand.
GCGATGCCTACTTCTGGATCGGGATCAAAAACGCAGCGATTCTGATTCTTACTGGCTATGCGAAGACGTTCACGGTGCCGCTGCTGGTGGCCGAGTTGATCTTTGCGATTCGCAACCGGTTTGTTCAATATGGCATTCGTTCCCTTTTCGTCATTCCGCTGGTCGTGCCGGGCGTGGTCGGTATTTTGCTGTGGACCAATATCTATGATCCCAACATTGGCCTGCTCAACCAAACATTACAAGCGCTGGGGCTAGAGCACTGGACGCGCGTCTGGTTGGGCGATGAGGAGACCGCACTTTGGAGCATCATTGCGATTGGTTTTCCGTGGGTCAATGCCTTTGCCCTTTTAATCTTTTATGGCGGGCTGATCTCGATTCCCGTCGAGTTATTTGATGCGACCAAGGTAGACGGTGCCAGTATCTGGCGGCGCTTCTGGAATCTGGACCTGCCGCTGCTCTTGCCGCAGCTTAAATTATTGCTAATCCTGGGTTTTATCGGTGGCGTGCAGGAATTCCAGTCGATCTTTATCACCACCGGCGGTGGACCAGGCAACGTGACCTACACACCGGCGCTGGAACTTTACTATCAGGCCGTCCGGTTTAATAATTTCGGGCTCGCCTCGGCAATTGGCACCGTGCTCTTTGTGGTGATTCTGCTGGGCACCGTCTTTTACATGCGCTATGTCACATCGGCGATTGAGTACGAGGCGTAAATAGGAGATTGGAGATTAGAGATTGGAGATTATTCGCCTAATCTCCAATCTCTAATCTCCAATCTTTGTACGACAAGAGAGGCAATGATGGCAAATTTATCCGCAACCGTAGCAAGCACGCAGTCCCAGCGCGCTCAATCAGCCAAGATCAGCAAGCTTTTTGGCGATCTGACCAATCAATCGCTGATTCTAGGCGCGCTGCTAATTTTACTGGTGCTCACGCTCGTGCCGATTGTGCTGATGCTGGTTTTCTCCTTCAAAGACAATGGGCAGATTTACGGCCGCTTCTGGACATTGCCCAACCCGATGCGCTGGCAGAATTATGTCGATGGCTATGCCGTGATGTGGCGCTATATTATGAACACACTGATCGCGTCGCTCACGTCCGTTGTGGCGGTGACGCTGCTCTCTTCCTTGAGCGCCTATGTCTTTGCCCGCCACCGTTTCCCCTTCAAAGAGACGATCTACCTTTGCATCCTCGCCCTCTTGATGATTCCCGGCGTCTTAACTTTGATCCCCTCTTTTGTGTTAGTTCGCCAACTGGGGCTAATCGATACACGCTGGGTGCTGATTTTGCCGTGGATGGCGGGTGGTCAGGTCTTTGGCATCTTGCTCTGTCGTAGCTTTTTTGCCACCTTGCCACAGGAATTATTTGACGCCGGCCGCATCGACGGTGCGTCGGAATTTGATCTCTACTGGCGGCTGGCCCTACCCCTCTCCTGGCCAATCTTGGTAACGCTGGGCATTATGCACCTGGTGAGCACCTACAACGACTTTATCTGGCCGCTGGTTACCGTGACCAGTTCCAGTGTGCAGGTAGTGTCGGTCGGCCTAACCCAGTTCACCTCACAATTTGGCGTCACCGACTGGGGTCCACGTATGGCAGCCTATACGATTGCCACCATTCCACTGGTCGTGCTCTTTGTCTTTGGCATGCGTTACTACATCCGCGGCATTACGAGCGGCGCGGTTAAGGCGTAGGGGTGCTACCGCCGGACACGTGGTCGCTAGCGCGCCTTCAACTGGATAACCGCGGCATTCATTCCCGCGCAAAAGCAGGCACGCATCGAATCCGGCCAACGCCTATTGCATTTCATTGCCAGATCCAGTATGATGGCTTCAACGCAGCGCAAGCACAGTTTGATTGTTTCCGGCTGCCCTTATTCAAATCTA
>JBBRVA010000586.1:0-5515 GCA_038247295.1 Caldilineales bacterium
CTTCAGCGATGCTTGCTTCGCCTGTGATTTTTAGAATCAAGTTATAAACCACGGGGGCATGGCGGTCATAGAGGGTTTCAAAGGCATGTAGGTGATATTCCGCAACCAACTTGATTAATATGGCGTCGGAATAAGCGGCAAATTCTGGACTTGGGCTCATATTATAATATATTTCTGTTGATTGTAGAATTTCTGTAAGGTAGAAGGTAGAAATAAATTTTTTGATAGGATAAATGTAGCTGGCACAGTTAGCAACCTGGGCTTATTGGTGTTACTGACTCATGTTACGCACCTGGGAACGCCGGCATCCTGCCGGCTGCCGCCAGGAGCGTAACATGAGTTGCTGAGTATAAAAATTAAACGGTCGCCGCATTAGGTCAAAATATTAATGCCAAGCGCAAAAAGAATGATCAGAATCACGGCAATCACTAAAAATATCCCAAAAAGAATCTTGGCGACGCTGGCGGCGCCGCGCGCCACACCGGTAAATCCCAGCGCTCCGGCAATAACAGCAATAACAAACGCAATAATCGCCCATTCGAGTAGACCCATGATGTCTCCTTTATTTTGTCTGCACCTTGCTTTTCTAGCCTTAAAGACTGATCATATTATGCAACCGAAACGTGACCACGACTATATATCCTGATATGAAAGTAAGATACAAATTTAGATATGAGTGTGAACAAAAAAGGCCACATAATTAAGATATACCCTCATCTGTACCTTCTACCTCCACCGTGGACCATAGCAAAGGCACGCATTTGCTGGTACTATCGGCAGGCATCGCAACCCCACTTGGATGTCATTGATTGCTGGATGAGGTTGCAGAAATATAACGTTGTACACCTAGATGGCACCTGCCCATCCTGCAAGCTATTGCACAATGATTCTTTTCCAGGGTGGAAAAGAAAATGTTCACATTAGAAGGAGTTATGTACGATGAGCCAGACAAACGATACAATGGAAAAACGCCAGGATACCCTACGCCAGTATGTGAGTGATATGCAGGCCACCGAAAAGCATATCCATGAAGCTGTCACTCGCCAAGCTGATGACGAGAGCGTCAAACAGCAACCCCAGGCCAGCGCTTTGATCAACCGGCTGCACCAAACCCTGGATACCCACATCAGCACGTTGGAAAGCCAGTCCAAAATGCTCGATGGCAGCAGTTCATCGATTAAAGACGCAATTACCTCTACCCTGGGCGCGATGGCTGGTTTGTATGACAAAGTGCGCACCAAGCAAGTTTCTCGCATGTTGCGCGACGACTACACCGCCTTGAGCCTGGCGGCGATCAGCTATACGATGTTGCATACCACGGCGCTGGCGCTTAACGATCAACGCACGGCCGACATTGCCCTGCGTCACTTGAAGGACATTACCCCACTGATTACCGAAATCAGCCGCATCATTCCGCAGGTTGTTGCCCTTGAACTGACCGAAGATCACCCTAACCTAAACGTCTCTAGTGCGCCCGAATCAATGCGCCGTACGCAAGAAGCTTGGGATGCCAAGCATGTGAATCAGCATGCAATGGCGTAATGTTAGATGGCCGCAGCCAAGCTGAGCACGCCTCGCTAGAAAATCGTGCCAACTAAATAATGCGGGTTTTAGATGATGATATGCTTAGATGGCATTGATATGAACGCATAATAACAAACCTGGTTTCGTAAGGGAACCAGGTTTGTTCTGTCTAAATCCTCCTGTTTAAGTTGATGATTGCGTGTGCCATACCCGTTCCCACTATCTGTAAAGGTTGACATTTATTATTTATTTTATCGCTAAAATTTGCTTGCACCTTGGGATCCTAGCGCGTTTAATTATAGCCATGTCTGCATAAATCAATCCATCAGTTCGGCTAGTAACTGCATTTGACTCTGCTTACTTGCCCTAGTACACTTGGGCGTAAGTAAGACAGTGAATCAGTAGGACAGTAGAACAGTGTTTGTACTGTCTCACTGTCCTACTGATTCACTACTGATTCACCGGAGAATAGTATGGTTATTTCCGCCCAAGTGTACTAGTAATATGCAGGCAAATAATGTAATCTCACCCGCCATCTATCGTAGGGGAATGCTAGGAGGAACAGCAGAGTGCAAATCCTACTGTGGAAGATGAGCTCATTGCTGTAGAAGAAGTGTTAGGCGCTTTTTATCAAAAAGGCTGGCTAACACTTGTAATGGAAGTGCAGGATTGGCTTTATTCCTTACAACTTCTAACCACGACGAAGACCGGCTTGCTGCTTATAATAATCAAGTGGCCGGCTACTTGCTCAAAAGTGGACAGTTTTACGGATATAGCCCAATTACTCTGCTCGGATTGCCGAGTTGTTCAATTGCCACTACTTATGTTGCCTGAGGATTGTAAACGAACGACTAATCGGTTTTGTTTACCCATTGTCTCTAGCCAAGGACAGAAGCTCAGATGAGCAAGATTTTTATTGTCGAAGATCATGCATTAATCCGCAGCGGCTATATTGCACTCATTAAGCGTGCACATGATCTTGAGGTTTGTGGCGAAGCTATTTCCGCCGAAGAGGCTTTGCTTCAGATCCCACCTTGTGCCCCTGATATCGTCATTGTCGATGTCTCACTGCCTGGTATGAGTGGCGTAGAGCTGGTGCGTCAGCTCAAGCGCGAACAACCGCGTTTACCCACGCTAGTCATTTCTGGACATGAAGAATCGATTTTTGTCCAGGGTGTGTTGGCCGCTGGCGCCCATGGCTATATTATGAAGGATCAAGCACCCCAAATGCTGATTGAGGCCGTCTATGCCGTGCTAGCAGGGGGAAAGTATGTAAGCGAAAAGATGCGCAATCGCTTGCCGCGCAGCGAGGAGAAGTAATCGGCAATGGTTAATGTTCTGGAGATTTTTGAATGCCGACCCCATGGCCCAATGCTTCTATAGCAGAGCTAAGCACAATGGAATCGATGCTTGCGCCGGCCGCAGAAGCGGCCCGCCTGCAAGCCTTACACCGAACCCGCCTTTTAGATAGCCCCCCCGAAGCAGTTTTCGACCGCCTGACCCGGTTGGTCTGCCGGCTGCTGCATGTGCCGGTTGCTCTTTTTTCTCTGGTTGATGCCGATCGCCAATTCTTCAAAAGTAATCAAGGGTTGGCCGACCCTTGGGCAACGCAGCGCCAAACGCCGCTGTCGCACTCCTTTTGCCGCTATCAAATTGCGCTTCAACAACCGTTGGCCGTCGACGACGCGCGTGAACATCCCTTCCTGCGTAACAACCCCGCCATTGAGGAACTGGGTGTTGTTGCCTATTTGGGTGTCCCGCTCTATACGCCAGATGGCTACGCGATCGGCTCGCTCTGCGCCATCGACCATCATCCGCATGCCTGGTCCAAGGATGAGCTGGATTCGTTGTCTGAATTGTCGACATTGGTTATGGATGAGATCGAGCTGCGTCTGCAAGCGTTGGAACGCCAACCGATTGACCAGAAAATCCTCTTGCAAACACGCATGCTGGATGCTGTAGAGCAGGCCATAACGGCCGTCGATCAGAATGGTGTGGTTATCTATTGGAATCGTTTTGCCGAAAATCTTTATCAACAACCTGCCGCTAATGTGATTGGTCGCAACATCGACGCATTGTTCACCTCGCCAGTTCTAGCTGCTCAAGTTACTGCCATTGTGAACCATTTGCGTACGGGCGCGGGCTGGGCTGGCGAATTCAACATTCAGCGCCGTGATGGCAGCTACTTTCCTGTTCATGTTAATGCGTCCCCTCTCTATGACGAACAGGGTAAGCTGATTGGCTATGTGGGTCTTGCGGCGGATATTAGCCAACATAAACGCACGCAAGCGGCCTTGCGCGCTGGCGAAACCCGTTTTCGCGCCACGTTCGAGCAAGCTGCCGTTGGCATTGCCCACATCGATTTGCAGGGCCGTTATCTGCGCGTCAATAACCGTTTGTGCACCATGCTTGGCTATAGTCGTTTCGAGCTTTTAAACAAAAGCCTTAACGAGATGATCAACCCTCATGATCGTGCGCTGGATGGCAGACCGCGCGCCCAATTGTTGGCTGGCGAGATCGAAAGTTATACATTGGAAGCCCGTTTCCAACACAAGAATGATGCCCTGATCTGGGTTAATGTAACCATCTCTCTCGTGTGCGATGAGCAGACCAAAGCACCAAGTTATCTGATCGCCGTAATCGAGGATATCTCCAGCCGCAAAGCTGCGGCGCGGGCCTTGATCGTAGCCGAACGCGAACAGACCGAACTGTTGGCCCTGCTCGAGTCGTTGCTGGCCTATGCGCCACTTGGCTTTGCCGTTTTTGATCGCGAGCACCGCTATGTGCGGATTAACCAGACATTGGCGGCGCTTAACCGTTTGCCGCCCGAAGCCCATCTCGGCCACACGCCTGGGGAAATCGTGCCGTCGCTGGCTGCTATGATCGACCCAGCTATCGAACATGTCTTTACCACTGGTCAAGCGTTACAACAAATAGAACTGAGTCGCAAACATCACCCGGCCCCGCACGCACTACGGCACTGGCTGATCAGTTTCTACCCGGTAATCGGTGAGACGCAGCCGCTCTATGTCGGCGTGATGGTGGTAGAGGTTACCGATCAGAAACAGGCCGAAGCAGAGTTGAAAATGCTCAACCAGATGCTGGAGCAGCGCGTCGCCAAACGAACCGCAGAATTGACGTTGCGCAACGTCGAACTGGACCAATTTGCCTATGTGGCCGCCCACGATCTTAAAGCACCCCTGCGCGCTATCGAGCACCTGGCCGCTTGGATCAATGAAGATGTCGGCGATTTGTTGCCGGCGCGCTCCAAGCAACATCTGGCCAAATTGCGCAACCGCACCACGCGCATGGTGCGTCTGCTCGATGATTTGCTCCTGTATGCGCGTGCTGGACGGTTTCAATATTCCACCCATCGCGTGGATATCGGCGCCATGCTCGCCGATATTATCCGACTGGTGACGCCGCCGCAAGGCTTTAATGTTACCGTCCAAGGACCGATGCCGGTGTTTGTTACCAGCCGTGTGCCGCTGGAAATGGTTTTACGCAACCTGATTGACAACGCCATCAAACATCACCACCGCGCCGATGGTTGGGTCTATATTACTGCCAACCAGCCAGGCAACATGCTCGAGTTTGCCGTCGTCGACGATGGCCCCGGCATCGATCCGATCTTCCATGAACGGATCTTTCAGATGTTTCAGTCACTTCAATCCCACGACTTGGTGGAAGGCAGCGGGATGGGGCTGGCCGTTGTCAAAAAAACGGTGGAAGGCCAGGGTGGCAGCTTACGCGTGGCATCGAGCAAAGATCAAGGGGCTACCTTTTATTTTACCTGGCCAAAGTAATCTGCATGATCCTAAACATGGTTACCAATCGCTTTGGTTTTTGGATCTATTAGGACTTACGCAAAATCCTAAGATTTACGCTGGCTGAGCTTGTCGAAGCCGGCTTCGACAAGCTCAGCCAGCGTAAACCCTAATCTATAGAATCTGTCCCTACAAAATATTCGCGATATAAGCTATAATTAGAC
>JBBRVA010000587.1:0-5498 GCA_038247295.1 Caldilineales bacterium
TATTAAGGCTAGCGCCCGAATCAGACGACTGCATGCCGACAAACAATGTACTGATGAAAGTGACGATAAAGAGAACGATGTTAACCCAATAGTTGGAGGGCTGGCTGGTGGCCACCCCGGCCAGCACATGCAGCGCGACTTGATCCGCGTTGCCGCCTGGTTCCGGGCGCAAAAGTGGGGTATAGCCGCGCCGGTTCAATTCCGCCAACCAGCGCGGGAAAACATCGTGGCTGGGGCGCAATAAACGCCCGCGCAGCACAATCGCCCCCTGGTTGCGTTGATCGCGCGCCAATTGGGTCGATTCAATTGCCAGATCGCCAGCCACGATGGCACGTACTTCATCGACCAGGGCCTGCGCTTCTGCGGCCGGCAGATCATGAAAGGGGTAAAACCGGGTTAAAAGTGATTCCTCACTCATGGTATCCTCGAAAAACTGCATTTTGCCTGCCCCAGATGACAAGACAATATCTTCCTATTATGCTATACTTAGGCAAGATTGTGAAACTTAGGACAGCATACTTTTATGTAGGTTTTGCCAGTAGGAAAGCGTGGAGATATGAAAACGTTGACAGTAGAAGCAGAAATTACCTCGGATGGCAAGCTGCGTCTGGACGTACCCAGCGGTTTGCCACCGGGCAAAGCAGATGTCGTTTTGGTGATTCAGCCTACTACACTGCTAAAACAGGTAGATACGACGCAGAAACCTATACGGCAGCCTGGCACAGAACAGGCCAATGGCGATACTGAGCATGTAGCTGATTTTATTTCAGTCATGCCCCTCGATTTGAATTCCATTGCAAACCTATCACACCAAGAGAAAATGGATCGCATAGGCAAACTACTCACGTTAGCTTTGCAAGGCGTCGAATGGGCCGAAATTGAAGAAGGCAGGCGTGATCGTAATTTTAGGCATTGATACTGGATTTTTTATCGGCTATGCCAACCAGCATCCGCGTGCTACCGAGATTTGGCGCGAATCGACAAAAGGTGCGCACGAGCTAATCGTATCTACACTGACTGTCAACGAAGTGTTTACCTATTTTTACAAGCGTGGGCTTGGAAAATCCGCAGAAAGCTGGTTGCTTTTGATGCAAGCAACTGAAATGATTCAATTGCTGCCTGTTTCTATCGATATCGCGGTTCTATCCGCTCGTTATCGGCTAGGGATGCAATTATCAACGGTAGATTCGTTGATTCTGGCCACTTTTCTGACTCATGGCTGCGAAAAAATGATCTCATCCGACAGCGACTTTGCGATTGTTGCCCAACAAAATATTTTACTTGTGGAGCTTTTACGGTAATGAACCCCTTCTTGCAAAAACTAACCGAACGTCCACTCCTCTGTGATGGCGCAATGGGCACAATGCTCTTTGGCAAAGGCGCTAGCATCGATCAATGCTTGGAACAATTGGTAATCGACCGGCCCGGTTGGGTGCGCGATATTCATCAAGTCTATGCCTCGGCTGGGGTGGACGTGATCAAGAGCCACACCTTTGGCGCCAACCGTGTGCGCCTGGCCGAACATGGCCTGGCGGACAAGGTGCGCGAACTAAATTTCAAGGCCGTCAAACTGGTGCGCGATGTGCGCGAAGTTGCCGGGCGTGCGATCTTTATTGCCGGCAACGTCGGGCCGCTTGGCAAGCGTCTACAACCCATTGGCGCGTTGAGCGAGCAGGAAGCGCGTGACGCTTTCCACGAACAGATCAGCGTGCTCTGGGAAGCCGGGGCTGATCTGTTGCTAATGGAGACCTTTAGCGATCTTGAAGAATTAGAAATCGCAGTGCAAGTTGCCAAAGAAGTCTGTGATCTGCCGATTGTGGCCTCGATGACCTATGCCGAGGATGGCCGCACGGCAACCGGCTTGCGACCCGATACGGTGACGTTGCGTTTGCTGGCGGCGGGCGCCCATTGTGTGGGCGTTAACTGTTCGGTCGGTCCGGCGCAGATGATGGAAATGGTGCGCACGATGCGCAAAGCGGCCCCCAACGCCACGTTGAGCGCGATGCCCAATGCCGGTTTCCCCGAACGGGTCGAGGGCCGGTTCTATTACCCAGCCGGGGGCGATTATTTTGCCCAACAGGCCAGGCTCTTTTTGCAAAATGGGGCGCGCCTGATTGGCGGCTGTTGCGGTACGACGCCGGTCCATATTCGCGCCATGCGCGGCGCGCTCAACGAGTATCTAGCCGACCAGGCGCAATCGAATCCATCATTCTCCGAGTTGGTTGCCGTGCGCGATGAAGCCACAGAAAAGAGCCAGGGCAGCCTGGCCGACGACTATGGCATCACCGACGAAGTGCCGCCAACTACGCTGCTGCGCAAGCTTCAGGCCGGCAAATTTGTGATCAGCGTAGAGGTGGACCCGCCACGCGCCTTTACCGCCCAGAAGCAGATCGAGGGCGCGCAGCATGCCAAACTAATGGGCGCCGACGCGGTCAACGTGGCCGATAGCCCGATGGCGCGCGTACGGATGGGCGCGATGGCCCTGTGCGTCCAGGTTCAACAGCAGGTGCAGATTGAGACGATCTTGCATTTTACGACCCGCGATCGTTCGTTGATGGGTTTACAGGCCGACTTGATCGGCGCACGCGCGCTAGGGGTGCGCAATGTGCTGGCTCTCACTGGTGATCCACCAAGTTTGGGCGATAACAAACAGAGCACAGCGGTCTATGATGTAGACAGCATTGGTTTGGTGCGTATTATCGACCGCTTTAACCAGGGCTTTGATCAATCTGGTCAGGAGATGGGTCAGCGCGGCGCCTTTACGATTGCCGTGGCCTGTGATCCGACGCGCACCAATTTGGTGGAGGAAGTCGATCGCTTCTATCAAAAAGTGAGCGGTGGCGCCCACTTTACGATGACCCAGCCTATTTTTAATCCGCAACTGTGGCGCGATTTTCTGGCCGTATACGAAGAGCGCTACGGCGCATTCCCTGTGCCGGTGCTGATCGGCGTGTTGCCGCTGCAAGGCCACAAACATGCTACCTTTCTACACAACGAAGTCCCCGGCATCACCTTGAGCGAGGAAGTGTTGGATCGCATGCGCAAGGCGGGTCCGCATGGTCGCCAGGAAGGGGTGAAGATGGCGCAGGAATTGCTGCTGGAGCTAAAGGAATTGCCTCATGTCCAGGGCGTCTATCTGATGCCCAGCTTTGGCCGCTACGAATTGGCGTGCCAGGTATTAGATGTGTTGACGCCAGCGGAGCGCGGGGTTACGGTGTAGTCAAAAAGGCTACGCGTTGGTTTCGTGAAAGACTATGAGAAAAGTAGCGGGCAATATAAATCATACTTGGCTTGCATAGTCAATCATTATCAGAAATTTTCAAAGCGTAATAAGTTCAGCGCGCAGGTTCATGCCCCAGCCTTAGCTACGGGATAGATTAGAGTTTATCAGGAATAATGAATTTACACGAGAGCCGACAATTTGCCTATCAGAGGTGCGAGCTTATTCCTGATAATGTCTATTATATCAGCTTTGATAGCTTACGCTGCAAAGCGCAGCATCTATGGTTTAGCGCGGCGGCTGGCGCGCCTTGTTCGGCAATCATAGCTTTCTGCTGTCGTAGCCCCAGTGGAGCAGCGCTTGTCTTTGCTTCTTTCGGCAGCTTACATCGCCACCTAGACAGTTTTTTCTTATTTGAGCAATGTGTCTTGTCATTGCCTTCCATCGCTTGATCTGTCGCTGATCATCGGCACATCGACGCCCCAAGTAGTATCGGCAATACCATTGAAACCATCCTCTGGGGTCTTCATGGTATATCCAGCCTTTTTGTATCCATTGGCTTAATGGCTGCGAGGCATTTACCCCAAAGTAGTTCAGTGCCGGATCATGCTGTTCGGGGCACAGCTTTGCGTTCTCGAACCAGCTTTCTGGAAACTCGTTTCTGCAATCAGTCATATATTTACCGCCAAACACACCCAACTCAAGCAGTTCTTGGGGTGTCAGCTCTGGCTTGAATTCCTGGTGAAAATTCTCGCCGGTTGGCTCGGTCAAGTAATACACATAGCCTTTTTGCATTATGTCATTGACGACTAACTTTCTTTTTTCCATTTCTGCTCCTCCGAACGCAATGATAACCCGTTTCTTGCGGTTGCGGATCCGATCCCATTGTACTTCGCGATTATTTACCCACGGCTACTACAAACGCAATCGCCCGCGCGCGGTCATGGCTCAGGCTAACCGACCACTCGTGCAGGCCCAGCGTGCTGGCACAAGTGGCCGCTGCGTTGTGCAACTGCAATTGCGGCGCACCACTTTGCAGATCGCGCAAAACCTCAATATCCGTCCAACCTACGCCATGCCGCCAGATACCCGTTCCCAACGCCTTTGCCACGGCCTCTTTGGCGGCAAAGCGGCCGGCCAGCGATTCGACGCGCCCCTGACAATGAACCAACTCCCGTGCTGTGTAGACGCGCGCCAAAAAGCGACTGCCGTGGCGGTCAATCGCCGTCTGGATCCGTTCAATTTCGATTAGGTCAACACCGGTTCGAAGCATGGTAGATAAGCCTAAACAAGGGAGTAAAGTGGTAAGTAGTAAATGGCATACAACTACCATTTACCATTTACCACTTACCACTTTACTCCCTACTCCCACTGCGAATGAAAAATCCCTGGCCGATCCGTCCGCTCATACGTGTGGGCGCCGAAGAAATCACGCTGCGCCTGGATCAGGTTGGCGGGCAAGCGGGCACTGCGGTAGCTGTCGTAATAGGCCAGGCTACCGCTAAAGGCGGGGACGGGAATGCCCATCGCCACGGCGGTTTGTACAACATGACGCCAGGCGGGCAACCGCTCACTGACGGCATTACCCAGGTCTTCGTCGAGGAGCAGATTGGGCAAGGTTGGGTTGCGCACAAAGGCGTCGGTGATGCGGTTGAGAAAGCGCGCTCGAATAATACAGCCGGCGCGCCAGATCGCGGCAACGTCGGCCAGATTCAGGTCATACTTATATTCGTTGCTAGCGATGCGCAACATCGTCATGCCCTGGGCGTAGGCACTGATCTTGCTGGCGTAGAGGGCTTGGCGCACGGCGTCGATCAGCGCGGCCCTGTCGCCACGATAAGCCGTTTCGGCGTGGCTGGGCAACACTTTGGCCGCTTCCACACGCTCTGCTTTCATGCTGGAGATGATCCGCCCGACCACGGCGCTATTGATGGTGGGGATCGGCGCACCAATGTTAAAGGCATCCTGGCTGGTCCACTTACCCGTACCTTTCTGCGCCGCGGTGTCCAAGACCAGATCGACCAACGGTTGACCGGTCTCCTCGTCGATGCGGCGGAAGATTTTGGCGGTGATCTCGATTAGGAAGCTGTCTAACTCACCCTGATTCCACTCGCCAAAAATTTCGGCCAACTCGGCGGCTTGCAGACCCAGCGATCGTTGCAAAATATCGTACGCTTCGGCAATCAACTGCATGTCGCCATACTCGATGCCATTGTGCACCATCTTGACGTAGTGGCCCGCCCCGCGCGGTCCCAAGTAGACCACACACGGTTTGCCA
>JBBRVA010000588.1:0-5494 GCA_038247295.1 Caldilineales bacterium
AACTGTCAAAGCCAATGGTGACAATCTCTGCTTGTACACCCCACGCGGCTGCAATTTCCTGTGCCAGGTCGACATCATAGCCGATCGGATTGCCGTTTGCGTCCAGAGATTCAAAAGGTGGAAAGCTGGGATCAAGACCCACGCGCCAGACACCGCGTTCTTGGATTGTTTGCCAGCTTCGGTCCTGTGGCTGAAAAATTCGATCGCGCTCCAAGGTTAAGAGCAATGTAACGCCAAACAAAACCAGCGCGACGAGCAGCCATTTGCGTTTTGTCATGGCACAGATTGGCTCGCTGCATCCTCAATGTCACCCTGCGTATAGCGCTGGACCTCCTGATAAATGGGCTTTGGCTCAAACTCTGTGTCGACAAAGGTAAAATAATCTTGATAGCTTTTGGCATCCCACGGAAAGCGAAAAGCCCAGAAGCAGACGGCCGTCACCCAGGGCCACTCCTGGCGCGCAACTTCGTAGGCGCGCAACGTGTAGGCGATCCGTTGGCCCGGGCGCACGGCGCGTGTCCAACGTGGATGGTCATTCCAGCCGCCCTCGGTGATCATGGCCGTTTTTTCTTCATCGCCATTGGCAACCATCATCGCCCGCAATAATTCGGCGCGCCGAAAATTGACGACGTCTGGAGCGGCAGGTTCATCTGGTTCTGAATACCAACCGTAGGCATGGATCGCCAAAATATCAAAATAGGCGGCCGCACCCAGATCATACATGTTTTGTAAATAGACCAGATCGTTCATACCTGCTGCATCACCAGGTGGCGCCAGGGTCGGCGCCAACGCGCCGGCCAAAATCTGCATAGTTGGATCCACAGCTTTGACCAAAGGATATACAACGCGCAAAAGCGCCACATATTTGCTTGGATCAACCGGTTGGTAGCCCCATTCCATACTCAAGTTTGGTTCGTTGCCCAGAATCATATAATTTACTTTGCCGGCATACCGAGTGGCGAAGGCTGCCGCATACTGGCCAAAATCCTCAAAATGGGCCTCATCCAGATAGAGTGGGGACGTCTCTTTAGGACGAGCCCACTCGGGGACAAAGCCCAGGCGTGCAATCACAGTAAGACCCTGGCGGTTGGCATGGTCAATGACTAGATCGCTATGCGTCCAGTCGAAGCGGCCCGGCTTGGCTTCTACATAGGCCCAGGGAAAGTACTCAACGATCCAGGGCGCCCCCATTTCGCGCACCATTTCCAAGCTGCGCTTAATTTTCCAGGGCTCTACTTCATCCGTCAACCGTGTATGAATCCCTAATTTGGGATTTATCGTTTGTACAGTACGCTGCGGTCCAAGTGCAACCGAGGGTTGTCGATAGCGGACGAAGAGCCACGTTCCGCCAATGGCGAGGATAGCAAGCATCGTCAGCGTGAGAAGCAGTGCTTTGGATTGAATTCGATATCTCACAAAATTTGCCAATGGACCTAATCAACGAACAGCCTGTTTCCACAAAATGAGCAACACGGACCGAAGGTTCACCATGTGCAGAGGATAATATAGATTGTAAACTATTGTACAAGCTAAGCGGATGGAGTCAATAGTACAATCGGGTAATTTAAGTGGTATACCTACCAATTTCCCTACGTATTCTTTGAGCATAAGATCAGATGCCTATTTTACTAACAAGCAGCGACGATCGACTAATGATCGAGACCAAAAGCGAATCAATTAATACATAATAGTTGTTATTCATTGTTCTCGCACCGTCTGTCTGCTCTCAGACAATTGTGGCAATGCCATCTCTCCGTGCTATAATCTACCAAATGCAACTTTGCCCACTGCTTCTGTTTAAAAAGGATCAATGATGTATTCGAATTTTCCCCGCCGTAGTCGCAATGGTATTAGCAACTGGTGGAGTACACTTACCCAGTATCAGAAAATTACGGTGGCTGTTGTTGGGCTATTAGTTCTGTATTGGATCACGGTCACGGCTGGTGGCGGTATCTTAAGCCCATCGCGTCTATTGGCAGTGGCAGCAATCGTTTTTATTGCCTTTCCCGTACACGAATTTGCGCATGCGGCGATGGCTGTTGCGCTAGGCGACCCTACGCCTCGTCTGCAAGGCCGGTTAACGCTTAATCCTTTAGCGCATATTGACCCAACTGGCGCAATTTTGATTTTACTGGCCGGCTTTGGCTGGGCCAAACCTGTACAATGGGACCCGCGTCGCATTCGGATTGACCCACGTCTCGGCTCAATTTTGGTGGCGCTTGTTGGGCCGTTCAGCAATCTCCTCTTGGCGATCTTGGCGATCTTGCTGCTGCGCTTTAACCTGACGCTGGGCTCATTTGTGTCTGATTTTTTACTCGATTTTGTTGTGATCAATGTCGCACTTTTTGTCTTTAATCTGATTCCTGTGCCCCCACTTGATGGATCGCACGTGCTTTTTGCGCTTTTGCCCGGTGATACCTTTCGGCTCCGCGCTCAGTTGAGCCAATATGGATTTTTGATCCTGTTCGCGATTCTGTTTCTAGCGCGTGGAATTATCGACGCTCCGGTACAATTTATTTTGCGCACGCTCTTTGGCATGTTTTACACGTGACCATCAACCCTTTACGGATAGCTCAGGCCAGAATGTCGCAGACGCAGTTGCCGCATGATCAACCCTTGGCCCGTGGACGGCAGTTTATCTATCGCTTACGCCAGTTTTTTCAGGGTTTGCATGCGCGCATTACACCTGCCGAACAGCAAATGATTGTGCATGTGCTACCAGAAAGAGCTGCTACGCTCTTTTTTCGCCTACCGCTGGATGCGCAACGCCATAGCTTGAATGTACTCCATACCCTGCAAGCAGCTGGCTACCAACAGGCGGATCTGGCCGTGGCGGCGCTGCTGCACGATGTTGGCAAACTGGCCGCCGATGAGGCTGGCCTGCGCCTGAATCTTTGGCTGCGCGGGCCATTGGTGCTGTTAGAAGCGATTACGCCCCACTATTTAGAGCGGTTAGCCACGGATGACGTGAAACAAGGCTGGCGTTATGCGCTTTATGTACACCGGCAGCATCCGCAGATTGGCGCGGTCTGGGCTAGATCTGCGGGCTGTACAACCCTGGCCTGCTGGCTGATTGAGTCTCATCAGTGTTATCAGCTAGACGATCAACCCGATCATGGCATGACGAATAGCGCATCTGTACCATTCGATAAGGCTACTTTACTCCGTGCTTTGCAATGGGCCGATGCGCGCAATTGATCCTGTTCGAAGGTTTATGCTGTTTAGCCAGCCAAATTAATTGTATAACGTTTAATTGTACAACTTTTGGACCGGATCTTGATTAAAAAGATGTGACATTTTTCTTACAATTTAACAATATGGGGCGATAGCCAGGCAAGGATGATGACAAATCTTGCCTTGTTCTGTTGTCTACTGCGGGGTATTTATGACAAAACCGATTATTACTATTATCGGGCTCGGCCTAACCGGCACGAGTATCGGGCTGGGATTGCAGCGCGGCGAGAACAACTTTGAACTCGTCGGCCACGATAAAGAACACTCGGCTGTGCAAACTGCGCGCAAGTTGAGTGCAGTTCATCGGAGCGAATGGAATCTACATGCGGCCTGCGCCGGCGCCGACCTGATCGTGCTGGCCGTGCCTCTGGGCGAATTGAACGATCTCTTCAACCACATTCGTGAGGATCTAAAGCCCACCTGTTTGGTTTTTCCTCTTGTCAATGTGATGCAACCAGCGATTGCGGTGGCTGCTGAGCAATTGGCCAGCCATTCGCATTTTGTCGTCGGCCACCCAGTGTTAGCCGGTGTGGGGGGGCTGTTGAGTCCACGCGCCGATCTTTTTGAAGAAGTGGTCTTTGGCCTGGCCGCCGGCGCGCAAACCGATCCTGTGGCGATTCAGCTGGCCAGTGACTTTGTTGAGCGCTTGGGCGCCAAACCCCTGTTTGTCGATGCGCAGGAGCACGATGGTATCATTGCCGGTGTGGAACAGTTATCGCAAGTGATGGCGGCCGCGCTGATGCAGACGAATACCACGGCGCCGGGTTGGCGTGAAGCCCGCCGCCTGGCCGGTCGCCCTTTTGCGCAGGCCACCGAGTTGGGTCATAGCGCCGATCATCTTTTTAGCGCCTTTCAGAGTAACCGAGCTAATCTGTTACAGCGCCTGGACCAATTGCAGCAAGTTTTGGCCGATTGGCGCGACCTGCTGGCACTTGATGCGTCAACCGATGACAAACATCCGTTGCGCGTGGCGTTGGCCCAAGTGGAGAATGACCGGGCGGAATGGGAAGCACAGGCCATGCTCAAGCGCTGGGAAGATCTGCCTGTGCCGACCACGACCGAGTCACATGGTATGTTACGCCAAATGTTTTTTGGTAATTTGATGGGGAAAGGGAATAAGAAGTAGGTGAAGCTGATTATTCAAATTCCCTGCTTTAATGAAGCAAAAACCCTGGCCCAAACCGTGGCTGCTTTGCCGCGCCAGTTGCCCGGCATCGATGTGATCGAGACGTTGGTGATCGATGACGGCAGTCGCGATGCAACGGTGCAGGTGGCGGAGGAACTGGGGATCAGCACCATTGTGCGTTTGCCGCACAATATGGGGCTGGCGCACGCCTTTGCGGCTGGCCTGGAAGCGTGCATCAAACATGGCGCCGATATCATTGTCAATACCGATGCAGACAATCAATATTACGGTGCTGACATTGCCAAGTTGGTGGCGCCAATTGTCGAGGGCCGCGCCGAAATCGTCGTCGGTGACCGCGGCGTGGCCAATCATCCTTTATTTTCACCGCTGAAGCGTGCGTTACAACGGCTGGGGAGTTGGGTGATCTCGCAGGCGGCTGGCGTGACTGTACCAGACGCAACCAGTGGCTTTCGTGCCTTTACGCGTGAGGCAGCGTTACATACCCTCGTGTTGAGCAATTATTCGTATACCCTAGAAACCTTGATCCAGGCTGGCGCACGGCGCACGGCGATTGTCCATGTCCCCATCCGCACCAATCCGCCCACCCGTCCCTCGCGCTTAATGCGCGGCATGCTGCACTTTCTTTCCAACTCGTCGGTTACGATCCTACGTGCCTACACGCTTTATCGACCGCTGCGCCTCTTTTTATTCTTAGGCGCACTGGCGATCTTGGCTGGTTCGGTGTTGGGCGTGCGTTTCCTCTATTTCTATGCGATGGGACAAGGTGATGGTCATATTCAAAGCCTCATTTTGGCTGCCGTGCTGATTATTGTCGGTTTCCAAACATTGGTCATGGGTCTATTGGCCGATCTGGTGGGCTTCAACCGCAAGATGATTGAAGAAGTGCTCTATCGCGTGCGGCGGCTAGAAGCAGACGAGAGTCGGCAATGAGTGGTGGAGTAGAACACTTACTTCCTACCAATTTTGTGAGTTATTAGTGATCAGTGGCCAGTGTTCGGTTCGTGGCATATCACTGGTCACTAATAAACTTTGCCCTTCTACTGCCCAGATCCAGCGGAGAATGTGATTGAAATTTGTACTGATTGGGCCGGTTTATCCCTACCGCGGCGGCAT
>JBBRVA010000589.1:0-5474 GCA_038247295.1 Caldilineales bacterium
ATCGGCGCGGCGCGGCGCGCGACCGCTATGGTAACTGGTACTGGATCGACAGCGCGCAGACGGCCATTCGTGTGCGCTCAAGCGGCACAGAAACCGTGACACTTTTTTGGGCGACGAACAGTTTAACCCAAGCCCCATCACTACGTCCGGGTGACTTTCAGCCAGTTTCCACCGCAACTGGGTCTGGGCCCGTGCAACTTGGCGGACTCGCTGTCACCGAGGATCATTATCTGGTGGTCGGCGTTGTGCAGCCGGCTGGATTGTTCATTTTTGATCTGCACGCCGGTGGCCCACCACAACAACTGCTCTGGCCGTCTCAGGTGGCCTTTACCCCATTTGACATGACCCCGCGACCGGGGGGCGGCGTCTGGATTCTTGATCGCGTGCATCACTGCTACTGGGCGATTGATCGGAATTTCACCGTCATTAGTGCAGACCAGGCAACGCTAACCCTGCGCGCCCAGCGCCAGGATGACTTTCAACCCAAAGCGCCAGCAGACAACCCGGCCAGCAACCGCAGCCCGCGGCAAAGCCCGACGCGCCCTTTCCCCACCGGCATTCATGGGATCGCGCCCGCCGCGCTCGCCGACCTGGATCCGCTGGCGATTGAGGCCTTGCCCGATGGCACAGTGCTGATCCTGGAGAATCCGGCGGGTGCGCGCTTTGCCCGCATCCATCGTTATCGCTTTGGCACGCGGCTGGGCGACCCAGTCTCAACCGAGATCAGCTGCGATCCGCGCACCAAAACCGCCGATTGCCGGCTGCTGGCGCATGACTTTGCCTTTGTGCCCGAACATGCCGACCCGCTTGATGCTAGCCAAGTCATCCCGGATCGGCTGTATGTGGCCGCGGACAGCGGCAATCAGAGCTATGCCTTTGTTTTGAAAACGGCGGTGGGTGCGCCCGAACAAATCGTGTTGGAGGCAAAGCCCGAATATTGGCCCATGCGCCTATTTGGTGGACGGGCGCTGGTGGCAAGCGGGGGCCAAGTGTACTACGACTTTGGCGCCGATGCCAGCACGCGTTGGCTACCACTAGTCGAGCAACGGCGCCCGCGCTATACCGAGCAGGCCACCCTTTACACCCGCGTCTTCGATGGCCGTGAGCCAGATTGCGTCTGGCATCGCCTGCTGCTCGATGCCAGTATCCCAGCAGAAACCCAGGTGCTCGTCTACAGCCGCACCGCGAATCGGGATTTTAGCAACGATCACACAGAACAAACGACCAGTTGGGAACCCGAGCCGACGTTTTATCGGCGCGGGGATGCTTCGGAATTACCCTTTGTACGCAACACGACCAACCATCCAGCGGCGCGACCGAGTAACAGCATAGACACTTGGGAACTGCTCTTTCAACAGGCGCGCGGCCAGTTTTTGCAACTCAAGCTCGTGGTGCAAGGCGATGGGCGATCGACGCCGCGGTTGCGGGCCTTACGCGCCTACTATCCGCGCTTTGCTTACACAACCTATTTGCCCGCCGCCTACCGGGAACCCGCGCCATTGCTCGATCTCTATGGGATTGATCCTTGTACAGCCGATAATCTGGGCGCGCTGGATACCGAGCAGCGCCGCCAGATGGAAGCCTCCTTTAGCTTTCTGGAGCGTTTTCTGGCCAATTTCGAGGGCATCTACACCGCGCTAGAAGATAAGATTGCCGCCGTGCAACTGCTTTTTGATGTGCGCAGCTCGCCCAGTGAAGCGTTGGAATGGCTGGCCAGTTGGTTTGGCGTCGTCCTCGACCCCGTTT
Organism: Caldilineales bacterium; assembly: GCA_038247295.1. GTDB lineage: Bacteria > Chloroflexota > Anaerolineae > Caldilineales > Caldilineaceae > JAPLGZ01. Next base: position 1,747 of record JBBRVA010000589.1, read on the forward strand.
GGGATGCGGCGCGGCGGCGGCTCTTTATCCAACACGCCATGACCTTTTTCCACTTTCGGGGCACGGCCTTTGGGCTAAAGATGGCGCTGCGCCTGGCGCTCGATGCGCAGGTTGATGCAACGATCTTTGCGTTACAGCCCACGACGCCGCTGGCGCGCCAACGGGCCAATGCAATTCGCATCCGCGAGCAATTTCGTGCCCGCCCGCGCCCTGCGCCGCCGGCCAGCAACGTGCTGAATCAACGTTGGCAACCGGCGCAGGGCGGGGCCGCGCTGAGTCTGCGCTATACCAGTTTGTTGCAGCAGAGCCTACCGAGCGTTGCCTTTACGCCTTTCCCAATCCAGCCGCCGGCCGGTGCCGAGGGCGAATTGTGGGCCAAATTTGTGCTGGCAACATTAGGTTTTCGCCCAGCCGCCCAGGCAACCGATCTGCGGCAGTGGCAACTCTATTTGGCCCGTCGCTATCCCAGCCTGGCGGCCTTTAACCAGGCCTATGGCTTGAGCACAAGCGGCAAACCCTTGTCGTCGTTTAGCCAGATTCCATTGCCCAGCACGCTGCCAGCGGACGGCGCACCGTTGCGGGATTGGGTACATTTCGAGGCGGCGGTCTTGCCGCTGCAACGTACCGCCCATCATTTTACGGTGCAGTTGCCGGTCATTGTCTCTGGTCAGGTCAACGACGCCGCCTTTCAAGAGCGTCTTGCGCTGGCAAAACGGATTATCACCTTGGAAAAACCGGCGCACACCACCTTTGACATCCAATATTACTGGGCGATGTTTCGGGTGGGGGACGCGCGGCTGGGCGAAGATACGCTGATCGGCCAGGGCAGCCGGGCACCGCAATTGTTGCCACCGATGGTGCTCGGTCAAGGCTATCTGGTCGAAAGTACGCTGGTGGCTGGGCATCCCCAGAATGGTAGCGAACGCATGCTCGTCGTCGGGCGCGATGTGGTGAAGATATAGAGATGATCGGGGTTAAGAATTACTAGGGAGCAGGAAACAAGTAGACAGGGAAATAGGTAAACAGGGTTTGTTTACCTGTCTACCTGTGTACTTGTTTCCCAAGCGCAGTTAATCCCAATAAGCTCTAATTAAGTAAAAGGGAGTAGAAAGCATGAGCGATTTTATAACCAAGACCATTGCAACAGATACGACCGCGCCCGACCCCACCAAACATGTCAACTATGTCTATGGCATGGTGCTGGGTGCAGATGATTTTAACCAGGAATATGCCTACCTGGCCGGGCGTGATCAATGGCTGGCGCGCGACGCCATTGGCTATGGCACCCTGCGCGGGCTCCAAGTGAAGATCGAAAATGATGGTGACAACGGACCGCGCGTCGCCGTGGCACCGGGTACCGCCCTCAGCCCACGCGGCCAGTTGATCTGTGTCGATACAGAGCAGTGCGCTTCGCTCAACGGCTGGCTGGCGGCCAACAAGCCGGCGGGCAACTCAGTCAAGGTTTATGTCACGCTGTCCTATCGTGAATGCCTAACCGACAACGTGCCGATTCCCGGCGAGCCTTGTCGCGATGAATCCCTGAACATGGACGCCTCACGCCGCCAGGATGATTTCTTGTTGGCGTTGCGCACCCAACCGCCGACGCAGTTCGAGGAAGACACCCTGCGCGACTTTGTCGCCTGGCTGCGGCAGATTCCGCTAGAGCCAAACGCTGCCGCCGCTACCACCTTGGAGAATTTTGCCCAGGCTGTGCGCACGGCCATGCACTTGAATTCAACCACCACACCTTCGGACATTGTCTTTGGGGCACCCCCAGCGACCTTAAAAGTCCCGGACGGCGCGGCCCCCGAATATTGGCGCACGGCCTTGCGCATTTGGACAACCGAACTGCGGCCCCGTCAGGACGGGCTGGGCAAGTTTGTCAAAGCCGTGCGCCACGTGCTGACGGACCAGATTGCCCAGGCCGGCGAGACCGCCATCACCCTCGCCGGCTTTGCGGATCTGCTGCGCCAGGCGGCCCATCTCGGCGATGCGCAACTCGCACCTGGCTACTTGGATGAGCAAGTGTTGGCAAAAATACGCATTCCAGCCGACCCAGTCAACCCAACGCTCCCCGCCAAGCCAGAGGATTTTTGGCAAGCCGCCTTCACGGTCTGGAGCAACGAGATTCTGCCGCGCTGGATTGCCAAGGGGGGCGAGTGCGCCTGGCCGCCCGATGAAGGCAGCGTATTGCTGGCCGAATTGACCATACCGCTAGCAGCTGGCTTCAAAGTCGCTGGCAATGCTAGCGTAGTCGTTGTCAATGAAACGTCGCGGCCCTACGTGCTACACCTGCGCATGTTGCAGGAGTGGCTGTTAAGTGACAACCGTACGCTGAGCACCGGTGGATCGACGATCCCGCCCGGCACTGCGGTCGTGCCAGAAACAAGCTTTGGCCAAGCCGCAAAGGTGGGCGATCTCAACGAGTATGCCCGTGCCAACCACACCCACGGCACGCCTCCGATCAACGGCGATCTGACGCTGGAAGGTGATCAAATTCGCATTACTAGGATACGAAGCCAGCCAGTCAGCGCATCAATCCCCAACTCCGGCCAAGTGCTGACCTTTGATGGCACCGAGTGGGTGGCAACTGATCACATTCACTCGGTGCCAAGTGACCCTATCCCAGAGCATGTAGCCAATATAAATGCTCACGATGCACACAGCATTGCTGGGGACATCACTGGTACGCTTGGCGAAACACACATTACGAAGCTGCAAGGCATTGGGGTCGCCGATGTTCTAGCCGACGATGGAAAAGTATTGACGGTGGTTGGGAATCAATGGGTTCCAGCTACACCTGTCGCCGGTGGTGATTTTGTCGAACATCCCGCTGGCTTGCCACGCTATGCCATTATCGCCGCGGGGATTGTCAGCGGACGCCCTAATCCGCGCATGCCGGTCTACAACGCATTGCAATTGGTGGGGGTTCGGGCTGGCCTGCTCTTGTATAGCTTTGACGGTTATACACGACCCAAATACCAGGATAGCTTCCAATATATTATCAAGGCGCTTGCCGTACAGCAACCCGATAACGAGATCGAGCGTGAACAGGCGGGAGATCCAGCGAAATTCGATGAGATGGAAGCTATTCAGGAGCCAATAGTCGTTAGTTTTCGTGGTTTTACCTACGAGGGATTTGTCTTACAGGTCATGCTCAACGGTGAGTCGCCCGGCGAAGATAGACTCCAAACATTAGAAATCATGATCGAAGTGAGCCGCTATGAGCGAGCCGGTTGAGACGAGGAGCTGCGATGATGAACAACGTACTCGATACACCCATCTTCAACGAGGCCAGCGTCCGCTCGGTCAACTTTTTTAATGGGCGGCTGCTCTCGGCAGAAGATTTGAACAAAGAAAAGCTGGCCAACCTAGAAGGGCGCAAACAAGTAGGCCAAGCGATGGGCGATGGCGTGGCCTACGGATTAGAGGTGAGCCTGGCTGAAAGCGCACTGTCGGCTAGTGTCACCGTGCAACCAGGATTGGCGCTCAACTGCCGTGGGCGCAGCCTCAGCTTGTACGATAGCGTCACCCTGGCTCTACAGCCGCCCGTCGCAACCGGCACCCCCCCAAGGGCTGCCGGCAGCTTCGATGACTGTCTGCCACCGCAAAGTGGCGTCTACATCGTCAATGAGGGCATCTACCTGCTCACCATTGCCCCCAGTGAGGCCAGCGAAGGCCGCGCCCAGGTGAGCGGCTTGGGCAATGGCGCGGCGGCTTGCAATGTG
>JBBRVA010000590.1:0-5470 GCA_038247295.1 Caldilineales bacterium
GCCGCCAACGCCGCGCCCTTGTTTCCAATGGGCGACGGCTCGATCATCCAGCGTACGCGTCAAGCGCATCCAGTAGTAGATTTCTAGTTTCTGGTCTCGTGTTAATGAATAGTCGGACATAGGGCGTGGTTGGGTGTGGTGAGAAATTTATCAATGAATAGTAGGGCAGTGAGAGACAGTAGAACAGTAAGACAGTAGAACAGTAAGACAGTAGAACAGTAAGGGATGTAAAGCAGTTCACTGGCTTACTGTTCTACTGCCTCACTTCGGTGTGCATAATACGATAAGCCGATCTTAAAATTTCCATGACAACAGCATCAGGTGAAAGCGCAGATGTGTCAATAATAATGGCATCCTCGGCAGGGTGCAAGGGTGAAACGGCGCGTTGGCTGTCCAGTTGGTCGCGCTGCAGGATGCCTTCTAGGATCGCCGCAAATTCAACTGCTTTACCTTGGGCCACCAATTCGGTATAGCGCCGGCGGGCGCGTTCCTGTGCAGAAGCGTCGAGATAGATTTTAAGCGGTGCTTCGGGCACCACGACGGTGCCGATGTCACGCCCCGCCATCACAACGCCGGCCTTTTCTGCCTGGCCTGTGCCATAATATTGGCTGATACGGCGTTGCTGATCGCTTAAAGCCTGGCGCACTACGAGATAGGCCGACACAATTGAGACATGTTGTTCAACCCTGGGTGTGCGGATAAAAGGTGTCACATTACGTCCGTCCACAAAGACCGAGTTCTGACGATGCTCGCGATCTTCGGGCTCCGGCGGTGTCACATCAATTTGAATCTGTTTTGCTAACTCGCTAACCACAATTTCATCGTGCGTATCCACTGCTTGTTCGAGCGCAGCCCAGGTGACTGCCCGATACATAACGCCCGTGTCAAAAAAAAGAAAATCGACATCTTGCGCCAACCGGTACCCAACGGTGCTTTTGCCGGACCCAGCTGGACCATCCAGCGCGACAATGGCGGGCTGCAAGGTGCGAAATGCTCGGATCAAGGTCAGCCGATCCGGCGTAAGACTGGCGTTGCCATCACTCATGCTGCTCTCTTTACTTTCTTTTGCGCAGACCTACCGCGCTTCGCCGGGGATTTGAACCGGCGGACGGTGGACGGCGGCGGGTTGGTTGGGGGCGTTCTGGTTCGCCAGCTTGGTCAGGCGCAGCATGGACGACGCCTTCAGCCACCATTTGGCGCAATGCGCCCACTTCGCTGCGGGTAAGATGTTCACTTTCGCCCAGCCGCAGCTTACTCAACGTAACCGGACCAATCGCCCAACGAATGAGGCGCAATGCTGGATAGCCAATCGCAGCCGTCATATGGCGAATCTGGCGCTTTTTGCCTTCACGCAGCACAACTTCCAACCAGACGCCTTCATTAGGCCCTTTGCTCAGTCGCAGATCCGGTGGTAGCTGTTCGACCACGCGGATTTCGGCTGGTGCTGTCCGCCCTTCTGGCAAGTCCACCCCGGTGCGAAAATGATTGAGCGCTTCTTGGCCTGGGCGTTGGCCGACTAGTACATAATAAGTTTTGGGATGTTGAAAGCGCGGATGGGTCAGTTTGTAGGCCAATTCACCATCATCGGTAAGCAGCACGAGCCCTTCACTGTGGACGTCGAGCCGCCCGACCGGGAAAACGCGCCGTAGTTCCGCCGGTAACAAATCGGCTACCGTCTGGCGCTCGCCTGGATCGCCACCAATATCACTGAGCACCCCGCGCGGTTTGTGTAATTTTAGATAAACATGCCGCTTGGGCATGTGAACTGGTTTGCCATCGACTGTGATCTGGGTTGTTTCTGGATCAATCTTCGTGCCCAATTCTGTAACCAGTTGTCCATTAACTTGGACGCGTCCCGCCGTAATCAACTCCTCACAAGCCCGGCGACTGGCAACACCGGCTGCGGCTAATATTTTCTGTAAACGTTCTTCACGCATAATCTCTACCTTTATTCACTCATCAGCCAAAAGCGTGCAAACCCATTTCACAGATGAGTCCCTATATTTACCACAAGAGCAGCGGTTGCGTACCGATCACCTGGTCACCTAATCGCCATTCCAGTGTACCAACGGCCATACCTGCCTGCCACGGCTGGTTGGGTGGCGGCAGACGCAAGCGGCGAAATGCTTGTAAGTTGCCCTTGTCCATTTGACGTAGTAGCACAACTGGGGGTGCTTCTGTTGTGCGCAAATACCAAAGATTGCCATCGGCGCTATAGAGCCGGTTTAAAATAGAACCTTGATCCTGCTTGCCATCCACCCATTGGTAATTTGCCTGGTAATAATCTAAGAGCGCACGTGTGTCGGCGTAGCGGTCCTCACTGCCCAACACGATGGTCCAAACCGTATGGCCATTGACGACGACACTGGCCACCAGGCATTGACCTGCCCAATCGGTAGTGCCGGTCTTAATGCCATTGGCGTCATCCAAAGTGCCTAATAGTTCGTTGGTATTTTGCAGCGCATGGCCAGCAATGGTTGTCTCCGCAGTTGCCACGATTTGGCGAAAGAGTGGATAAGCCCAGAGCTGGCGGGTCAAAATTAAAATGTCATCAGCGCTGGTCACATGACCATCTGCGTCATTGCCGTCCGGATTGCGAAAGTGTGTCGCTTGCAGCCCCAGTTCGCTGCTGCGCTGATTCATCTGCTCGACAAAGGCTTGGACGCTGCCGGCGCTGTGCCGGGCCAATGCCCGGGATGCATCGTTACCACTTGGGACGAGCAAGCCCCACAATAATTGTTCGACTGTTACTCTTTCCCCTGGCTCAAGCCCCATCGTTGAGCCGTCGAGCATGTCTTCGGGCTGGATGGTCACCATTGCTTGCAAATCGTTTTGCTCTAAAATGAGCAGCGCTGTCATTAGTTTGGTCAGGCTGGCCGGTGGGAGCGCTTGATCAGCATTATGCGTAAAAAGCACCTGCTTGGCATCAACATCGTACAAAAGGAGTGCCGTGGCCGTAAAGTTTACCGCGTGTTGGGCATTTACCCACTGCTGCATCTCTTCGGCTGTTAAGCGCTGGGTGGGCGCAACCGTACGGTCGATCAACCGGGGAGGCCCAAAGCCACATAGAAAGAATAACCAGATCACCGAACAGCAGAGCAACAAAGCATGGCGCATGGGTGCCTTCGTTGTAAATCGTCTTTTTTGCTCGACCCCAACTGTCGAAGCCAAAGCCATAAACCAACGCCCTTTCCTGCTTGCATTCTAATGGCATTCAGCGACAGCGTCAAGGCGCACTGTCCAGAGAAGACCCTTTCCTTTAGCCTGCGCTCCGCAGCAAAAGAAAACGGCGAAGCGACCCGCGCTCCGCCGTTGAGGGTAATCTGTATCCGCTAAGCCAAGGCAGTTCTTCCATTCGTGCTTGGCTCCGACATATCTTCGTGATGCAGTAGGGAACCTTCGTCCCAAGCCACCAACAGTGCTGAAGCATTGAAAATTGAGCTGAATGTACCCGAAATAATGCCAACCACTAGCGTGGCGATAAATGTACGCAATGTCGGCCCGCCCATCACTAAAATGGCCGTTAAGGGCAGTAAGGTTGTGATATTAGTGGCAATCGAACGGCCTACTGTCTCCATGATGCTACGATTGACTAGCAGGTTCAATGATTCGCCTTTATAGCGCCGAAAATTTTCGCGCAAACGATCAAAAACGACAATTGTATCATTAACGCTAAACCCAATCACGGTCAAGGTAGCGGTTAAGAAAAGCGCATCTATTTCCCAGCCGGCAATCAAATTCATGACACAGATGAAAGAGATCACCACAAGCACATCATGAACTAAGGCGATAACAGCGCAAACGCCAAAGCGAAACGGATGCGCTACCTGACGGAAAGCAAGCGCAATGTAAAACAAAATCAACACGGATGCAACGGCAACGGCCAATATGGCGGCCCGGCTGATCTCGCTGCCAATCGATGGACCAATCGTGCGATAGGAGAGCTCTTCAAATCCACCGAACTGCTCGGTTAAATTTGTGATCAATGTCGCTTTTTCGTCGGCGCCAATCGTCTTAAACTTGACCCCAACTGTCCGATCATCCCCAACTGTATATGATGTTGTATCGGAGAATCCAGCGTCAACAAAGACTTGGCGCACCGCAGCCGGCTGTACAGCTTGATCAAAACGCACCTCCCACAGGGTGCCACCTGTATAATCAATGCTCAGCGGCAAAAGCGACCCTGTGGTTGCCAGTGACCACGGCATGTAGATCAGCCCTGGTAGCATAAGCAGGAGTGAGATCACAAAATATAAACCGCGGCGTTCCATAATTCTGTACATAACTCTGCTTCCTCAATCTGTAAAAATCCGTGAACGACAGACGACAAATCAATGTCCACCAACCTAATTCGCTGTCGTCGGTTTAATAGCCTACCAAGTTGCGTGACTCCATCATTGTACGCGCACTATTAGCAAGGAAAGTGCGCATCAAGGCGCGTGTTACCACAATGGACGAGAACATCGACAAGCCGATGCCAATCGCTAACGTAATGGCAAAGCCTTTCACGATACTTGCGCCAAATGTGCTGCCAAACCAGAAAAGCACAGCACAGGTGATCAAACCGCAAAGATTGCTGTCAATAATCGCTGGCCATGCACGATTGAACCCAGCTTCGACGGCTATGCGCAAGGGACGCCCGGCGCGTAGCTCTTCTTTCATGCGTTCGAAGATCAAGATGTTGGCATCAACGGCAATACCAATTGATAAGATAAAGCCTGCTACACCAGGCAAAGTCAACGTCACCGGAATCAGTTTGAAGATCGCTAAGTTGAAGAGAATGTAGGTTGTTAGTGCAACACAAGCGAGTAGCCCTGGCAGCCGATACAAAACTAGCATAAAGACACAAACGGCGATCAAACCAATGATACCAGCGCGCAAACTGCGTTGTAGCGAATCTTGACCCAAACTGGCGCCAATGTTGCGGGTGTCGATTGGCTGTAGCGGCACAGGCAGTGAACCATAGCGCATCTGGATGGCCAGTGACTCGGCTTCCTCACGGCCAAATTGGCCTGTAATCACGCCGGTGCCGGTTGTAATCGCTGATTGAATGGTGGGGGCAGAGAGAACGCGGCCATCGAGCACGATGACCAGCGCCTGACCGATATGGCTGCTCGTATAATCACCAAACGTTTGGCTTCCTTCACTGGTAAGGTCAAAGTTGATCTGCCATTGGTTAAATTGGTCCTGGGTGGCAATCGCATTGCGCAAAATATCGCCGGTCATAACCGTCGTAAATACCTGATCGGGGTAGGGCGCGCTAGCCAGCGTGTTGGTGTTGCTCATGCCTGTGGTTTGGATAAAATTCTGCGCCGCGGTTGGGTGATTAGTTGTATTGATCACCATGTCTTTACCCAACTGGGTACCCGCCGGGTCGACAAATTCCAACTGGCCGGTAGAGCGCAGCGTCTCAACCGCTTGGTCGGGGTTGCTAACACCGGGTAGTTCGACAATAATGCGATTTTCGCCC
>JBBRVA010000591.1:0-5462 GCA_038247295.1 Caldilineales bacterium
ACAGGCCATCTATGCCGCGCAACAAAGTGCATCGGAAGTGATGATTGGGCTGACACGCATGGCGGATGGTTGGCAAACCTTCCATGTACCCCTAGCGACCGTCATCGGCCAGGAGCGCAAGTTGCCGCCAGAATTTATTGATCGTGCCGGTTGGGGTGTCACTCCAGCATTTGTGGAGTACGTACAGCCGTTGGTAGGCCAAGTGGCAAACGGTGCGATCCGCTTTTGAAAACCACCAGAAATTCTTACGTTTGATTCGGCTCGATCCCTAATGCTCTTAATTGCGCCGCCATACGATCCGCACGAGCGCGTTCCTGCTCGGCATATTCTGCGCCGGTTGGTAGAAGATTACCTGCTGAATCTGACCAGCGCAGCCATTGATCGGTGCGGCCTTCGAACTCACCTTCCCATAATGTTAAACCCAACCCCATGCCGGGCAACTGATAATCGAGCCGAGCAAAATATTCTTCGTCATCTGCGTCTAGTTCGTAGACCTGCAATACTTGATCTTGAATTAGTTGTTGGGGATCGTAAATTACATAATAGCGCACGCCCATTTGCGCATAGATGCGTAACTTTCGGCCAGCTTCGTTGCCCTCTTTGTTGGAGACAATCTCCAGAGCAACATCAGGCGGTTTGCCATATTCCCAGATAAAGTAAGAACAATGCGCTTTCGCCCACCAGTCTTCGGCGATGACAACATTGAAGCTAATGAACACATCAGGGACAATGGGGGGTTGCCGAGGTGCGCTGAAGATGCCAACATTGGCATCGGCCACAAAGGGACGATCTGTCCACTGTGAACTATAGAGCGTGTGCACCAAAAATCGCTGCAATTTTGCCGAAGCAATATTATCCACAGGCTCATCGTCCTCGGTGATAATCTGGCTGATGTCGAAATTAGCAGCGTCCAAGCTTTGGCTGGCTAGCTGGTTCGTCATTGATTTGCTCCTTTGGCTGAGAATGCCCGCAGTATAGGGTTAGAATGGAAAATTGTCAAAGGGTAAGGTTTAACAATCAAACTTGTATAAAGGCTAAAACCCTTTTCCCGGCGCCGACAGCAAATTTCCGTAGCGATGCATGGTCTGCGCCACCGCCTGTTCGCGCAGATAATGGCGCAACTCCAGCCGACCATTTGCCAACACCGGCACATCGATCACGCTGATATGAGCGGCGTTAGTCGCGCGGCGCAAGACAAGCGAAATTGGTGTCACCGAGCGCAACCGATCATAGCCACCCGCCGCCCGCAAACGATCCACGAGATAGGCCTCTTCTTCATAAATTAATTGCACATCGCCTACTTCTTGCAGCCAGGCCCATTCTGTGGCCGACGCTGGCAAACTGACGGTCAAGCGCGCCCGGCACGTCCGCGCAGCCAGCACAACCTGGCATAAGGTCACCGGATCAATGCGCTCCGCGCGCAGTAAAATCCCTTCGACAGGCCGATAGCGGAAGAGGTTCTGCTCACCTAATACTTGGCTGGGATCATGTTCTTGACTGAAATGGCTGCGCCAGGCCCAAGCATAACTGCCAGCGCTGGCGCGTAAAAGGGTTTGCGCCGCGTCATTTGGCATCTGCTTCAAGCACTGCGTTAGCAAAGTGGTTAGCTCTGGCGCAGGATCCGCTTGCGCGGTGGGTAGATCTGCCTGTTGCCAGTGGCCCATTTGCAAGACATAGTTTGGGCCGCCGGCCTTGGCGCCCGGTCCAAAGACCGACCCTTTCCACCCCCCAAACGGTTGCCGCCGAACGATGGCGCCGGTGATATGGCGGTTGATATAGGCGTTGCCCACCGCAACGCGGGCTTGCCACTGCGCGACCTCGCGGTCATCCAACGAATGGATGCCGCCGGTCAGGCCAAATGGGGTGTCATTGGCCAGATCGATCGCATGCGCCAAATTTTCTGCTCGCATCAGCCCTAGCACCGGACCAAAGCACTCAGTTTGATGGAAGAAGGAGCCACGCTGCACCCCCAACTTGATGCCGGGTGACCAAAGTTGTGGGTTGCCGGTGATCATCTGCGGTTCAAGTAGCCAAGCCTCGCCTTCGTCTAGCGTGGTCAGGGCGCGCAGCAATTCGCGCCCCGGCGGCTGGGTGAGCGGCGTAATCTTGTGGACGGGATCCCAAGCCGAGCCAACCGGCAGGCTAGCGGCGGCGTCGCGCAGTTGGCGGCGGAAGACCGGATCGTCATAGACCTCGGCTTCTAGAATACCGAGGCTGGCCGCCGAGCATTTCTGACCATTATGTCCAAAGGCAGAGCGCACGAGATCCTTGATCGCCGCGTCGCGGTCGGCCAGCGCGGTGATGATCAGACTGTTTTTGCCACTGGTTTCGGCCAAGAGGCGCATATCTGGTTTCCAATCCAAGAACATGCGCGCCGTTTGCGCCGAGCCGGTAAGAATGACCGCCGCTGTACGGGCGTCGGTGACCAGCATGCGCCCGACTTCGTTGTCGGGACAAGGTACAAATTGCAACACTTCACGGGGAATGCCGGCCTGCCAAAAGGCCTGGGCCAGGTGCCAGCCCACCAACATTGCTTCGGGCGCCGGCTTGAGGATGACGCTATTACCGGCGATTAGCGCGGCCAACACGCCACCAGCCGGGATTGCCAATGGGAAGTTCCAGGGTGGCGTCACGACGACCACCCCCAGCGCTTCCATCCGACAATCGGTGATCGGTTCGTCCAGATCAAGCGCGCCGGCGTAATAGCGCGCAAAATCGATCGCTTCGGAAACTTCGGGGTCGGCTTCGGTCACGGTTTTGCCGCCATCCAGTATCATCGCGCCGATCAAGTCGCCGCGTTGGCGCGCCAGTTCGGCGGCGACTTGCAACAAACAAGTGCGCCGTTCCGCCAGCGGACGCGCCGCCCAACTGATCTGGGCGTGTTGGGCGACGTTCAAGGCTTGATCAACCTGAACCGCATTGGCCAGCGCATAGTGATAGGCGACCAAACCTGGGCGTGAAGGATCGTGGCCTTCGCCTTGTATTATTGTCGCGATCAGTTCGCCACCGATCTGCAACGGGATCGGTTCTGGCTGATATGTTTGCCAGTGGGTGATCACTTCTTCGATCCAGGCACGATTGGCGGGCAGCGACCAATCGGTATCGGCCACATTTTCGAACGGAGCGTCTGGCTGGACAATCGGTGTTTCGGTGCGGCGGTTTTGCCTACGTCGGGGCTGATCGCTCACGGTCGCCATCTGCGCAAAGGCGGCCAGGAAGCGGTCGCGCTGGCGAAGCCAGGCCGCGCTGCCCGGTTCTAGATCAAAAAGATCGCGCAAGAAATTTTCTTCGGCCGTGTTTTCGTCCAGACGGCGCACCAGATAGGCAATCGCGCTGTGAAAATCCTCGGCTTTGACCACGGGTGCATAGAGGAGCAGACCATTGGCCCGGGTCTGCACGGCGCGCGCTTGATAATTTGCCATGCCTTCCAACATTTCAAATTCCACAAAATCGTGGACATTGCGCGCATCGCGCAGCAACAGGCCGTAGGCAATGTCGAACAAGTTGTGGCTGGCAATGCCCAGGTTGACCATTGGCGCGCGTTGCGGCTGGCAGCCGTAGGTAACCATACGCTTGAAGTTGGCATCCACCTCCAGCTTGCTCGTGTAGGGTGCTTGCGGCCAGTCGTACATCGAAGCTTCCACCTGCTCCATCGCCAGGTTGGCGCCTTTGACAATGCGGATTTTGATCGGCGCGCCGCCGCGTTCGCCACGCGCGATGGCCCAACCTGTTAATTGCACCTGCGCCCGGTAAGAGTCGGGCAGGTAGGCTTGCAGCACAATGCCGGCGCGCAGGGTCAGAAATTCTGGTTCGTCTAATACTGCGCAGAAGGCGGCAATGGTCAGGCCCAGGTCGCGATATTCTTCCATGTCCAGGTTGATAAATTTGGGCGTCACCCGGCCATCTGGGTAGCGATATTGATGCGTCATCGCCGCGCGATAGAGGGTGCGCAGCCGTTCTTTGATCAGATCGACCGTGTGGCGGAAAGCCACCAGGTTGATCTGGCTAAAGATCGAGGAGATCTTGACCGAGATGTACTCGACATCTTCACGGGCTAACAATTCCAGATAGGCGTTCAAACGGCGCTGGGCTTCTTCTTCACCCAAGATAGCTTCGCCTAGTTGATTCAAGTTGAGGCGCGTGCCGGCGCGTCGCCGTTCGCGCAAATAGCGACGCAGATCTTCCTCTTCACCAGGCAAGATAACATTACTGGTTTCGTGGCGTAGGCGGGCGACGATGGGCGGCACGACCAGGCTGGGCAGATAATGCGACATCACGCCACCCAAGGCCAGCGCGCCGCGTTCCCACCATTCCATATAGCGCGGCACACCGTAGTTTTGCAGCAGATGCCGCAACTGGTCGGCAATGCGCGCCGGCTGGTGGCTGCGAAAGGCTTGATCGGCGAGGGCGATGGTCAGATCTTTGCCATGCGGATCTTCCATCATGCGCGCAATTTTCTGGGCCTGGCTATGCTCTTGCGTGGTTTGTTGTGCCTTGGCCGTGCGCAGCAATTCTTCGGCCAGGATAATGGCCGCTTGGGCTAGCGCGTCGCCGGTCGTAGCCTCTTTTTTGCCAAGTATAGGGGAAACAGCCGGATCACCACGCATTTCATCGCTAGGCAGGGTTACGCCGATCGTCATGCTGACCTCCTTGAGAATGCCAGAGCTAGGCTGTCTTGTTGTTGCTATTATGCATGAACTCAGGCAAAAAAGCAGTAAGGGGAGTTGCGATGGAGACGAATTGATTGGCTGGCGAATTCATTCGCGGCGAATGAATTCGCGGCTACACGAACAAAGTCGCCCTGCGGCGACTCACCCACGAAAGCGAATGAGAATATACCTTTTGCACCGATTAACTTTCCGTATTGACGGAAAACATATTCTCTGTTATTCTGTAGGCAACAAGCTCCTCACTTGTGTAAGCTCACTGTAGACCTGTTAGTTGTAAACCTTAGTTGTAAACCTGCTCGCCTCATTGTCATCAATCCATCTGTGCCTTCTCGGCACTGGCTCCCGATCCAACCGGATGGATTGATAGAGTACCAATCCTGAACCAAGGTTATTTTTAGTTCCATTTTCCCAACTGAACAAGCCGAAGGAGAAAAGCGATGGCTAACTCAAGATTGACCCGACGACAGTTCCTCCAATTTACCGGCAGCGCCGTAGGGCTCGCCGCGTTGGCCGCCTGCGTGCCAGCGCCCGCCGCCCCGGCCGGGGAAGCAGCGCCGTCGGGTGGCAGCATCACAGTTGCACAAGATACACCCCTTTGGGTGCTCCAAACCGCAGATTTCCACCCCGATTACAACGCCTTTGTGACCAAACATATTGAAGAATTCGCCGCATCCAAAGGCTATGCCGTCGAGATTGCCGACTTAGCTGGCTTCGTCGCTGGTGGCGCAGAGTTGCAGAAGATCGCGGCCCAGGTAGCCGCCGACGATGCACCAGATTTGATTCAGCGCACGC
>JBBRVA010000592.1:0-5462 GCA_038247295.1 Caldilineales bacterium
GTTTTAAGATGCGAAGTCCGGCTTGCTTGCGCGCTACACCCTTGTCTCCCCCTCTCCCCCTCTCCCCCTCTCCTACCATCCCCCGCCACGCCGCGAGCAAGCGCACCAGGCTATACGCTCCTGCCACGAGCAAGGTGTAATAGATCAGCTCCGGGTGGCCGGCTAGGATCATCACACCGATGATGGCGGCGCCGGCGACCACGTAAGGAATGGGGTGAAAGCTCTGCACACCTTTCTCTTCTTGCTTGCGGATGATAAATTCGATCACGGCCAGCAACAGCGGCAACCAGACCGCGCCAGCAATAAACATGGTGAAGACCACGCTGACGATCAGAAAGCCGCTGAACATAAAGACCACGCCGCTGAAAAGCGCGGCCAATGGGCGCAATCGCAAGACACGCCCGAGCAGATACATGTTTGCTCCCGCTAGCGCAATCTGTAAAGCGGTGAACCAGCCGTAGGCGGTCTCTAGGGGAAGCACATAAAAAAGTAGACTGAGTGGATAAAAGGTGCTGGACTGGCCGGCGGCCAAAAAGGGGATGCCGGTGAAAATTTGCGGATTCCAGAGTGGCAATTGCCCCTGCGCCAGGGTGCGCTGGATATGCAGTTTCCAGACGGCGTTTTCCAATACCAGGTCGCTCAGCAGATTATTATGCGGAATCAACCCTGGTTGCAAAGATCGCCAGGGTTCAAAGCTGCTCAAGTTATCGAAGGGCAGCAGGCTGGCGTGGGTCAGCCCAGGCAAGAGCACGGGCGCAAACCAGAGCAGGGCGAGGACCAGGATGGTGAGCAGCGCGCATAGATCAGAACGAAAGCGGCGTAGTTGATGCATAAGGATTTTTGATTTACGATTTTTGATTGACGGTAGAGACGCAAGATTTTGCGTCTCTACCGTCAATCAAAAATCGTAAATCCGCTTAGAAACGATTGATTCCTCAATTTTTCGGGTTAATTTGCGATGTCGCCAGCGGATCTGCCAGGTGCGCCAGGCTGATTCTAGCTTGACAGGGATATCTAATTTACTACGGCCGATCCGTCGGTCTTCAAAGTGGATTGGGATTTCAATAATCCGATAGCCCAACTTTTCGGCTAAATAGGCCATTTCGACCTGAAAGCTATAGCCATTGCTGCGGATGTTGTCAAGCCCGATTGACAGCAAGGCATCGCGCGTCCACAATTTAAAGCCAGCCGTCATGTCGCGAATGCGCAACCCCAGAATCATCCGGCTGTACAGATTGGCCCACCAACTCATAAAGCGGCGCCACCAACCCCAGCCTTCATCCAGCGTGCCGCCTGGCACATAGCGGCTACCAACGATCACATCGGCGCCAGTTGCCAGCATCACCCCCAACATTTGCGGGATATAGGCGGGCGAATGGCTGAAGTCGGCATCCATCTGCACAATAAAATCGGCGCCACTGGTCAGTGCCTGCTGCATCCCAGCCACGTAGGCGGTGCCCAAACCCGCTTTGCCGGTACGATGGATGACAGCGATGCGCGCCCGCGCCGCGTTATCGGGGCGTCCGTTGTATTGGGTGGTCAACTGATCGGCGACCTGGCCCGTGCCATCCGGCGAGTTATCATCGACGATCAAGAGTTGCAAACCGGGTAGCGGCAGCGCCAGCAATGCCGCCGCCATCGCCGGCAAATTTTCCGCTTCGTTAAAGGTGGGGATCACCACCGTCAGGCGGACATCCGACGCTGGGCGCGTTACATGTGGGTTTAGATCAGATTCCATTACCGCTCGCCATCAGGCAATCTCTAAAACGCTCATCTGAAAATAATTTCGACCGACGTGAGATTGTAGCATGATTGGGTGTGACGGTCAATTGGCACACTGAAAATGAAGCACCGAAAATAGTAAACAGCGGCCTGGCGGTTTGACCATGACGCAGCCTGCGAGTATGCTTGGAGATCTAAACTATCATCATATTTTTTGCATACCGCAGCGTATGCGATGCGGAGTTTGTTATGCCAATTGCCGAAACTGCCATTCAACCACTGGTTATACCCAGCGACCGGCCAGCACCGATTGTGAAGTTGGAACCGCCCTATCGTGTGCTGATCCATAACGATGATAAAACACCTTTTGACTATGTGATCAATATTTTGGAAGAGGTCTTTATGCTTTCGGAAGAATTAGCCGATCACATTGCCTATGAAGCGCATAACAAGGGAGTCGCTATCGTCGTGATTCGCCCGCGCCCAGAAGCCGAGAAATTGGTCGGCATGGCGCATGGCCAAGCGCGCATCGACGGTTTCCCGTTGACCTTTAGCCTGGAACCGGAAGCGTGATGGAAATGAACGCCAACGCCCACGAAGAACCGGCGTGGCTCCACGGCCACGCCCACGAACCAAATCCAGAACCACCTTCGCCCGATGCGACATTGATCGTACAAAAGCCAGATCAGGTTGAAGTGCAGGTTGATGTGGCTGATTTGCAAGCATTGCCGGCAACAGAAGTCGACAATTGTTGGATCGTTAGCACCGGCCACGGCACATCGGGTCCATTCACCTTTGGCGGGGCAAGGCTGGTGGATTTACTCGACTCTCTGCTTGATGCTGAGGCAACGTGGCACTATGCCACCGTGATCAGCGCCGACGGTTTTGGCACCCGCATCCAGGCCAACGAACTGCGCGCTACCACCTTACGCCCCGTTCTCCTTGCTTACCAAATGGATGGTGCGACGCTGACGCGCGCCCAAGGGTTGGTGCGCCTGATCGTCCCCAGCGAAACTGATGACGCGTTACGACAAGTCAAGTGGGTCGGCCGAATCGAGATTTATTAGCGGCTCATCAGAAAGGATATCTAATTGCAACTCTGGAAAACGCTAGATCGTACCCTTATCCATCGATCTGGCAACGGCAAATTTCTAATCCTCGAAAATCACCGCGTCGAACTGCCGGATGGTCGGATTATCGAGGAATGGCCGTGGGTGATCACGCCGGATTTTGTCAACGTCGTCGCTGTAACGGTTGATGGCGAGTTTATCTGTTTTCGCCAAACCAAGTATGCGGCGGATGGCATTACGCTAGCACCCGTCGGCGGTTATCTGGAACCCGGTGAAGATCCGTTGGCGGCGGCGCAGCGCGAGTTGCTCGAAGAGACCGGTTATGCCGCGGACGATTGGGTGGATTTGGGTCGTTATGTGGTGGATGGTAATCGGGGCGCCGGCCATGCGTATCTCTTTCTGGCACGCAATGCGCAGTGGGTGCAGCCTATCGACGCCGACGATCTGGAGGAGCAAGCGTTGCTGTTGTTGAGCCGGCAAGCGGTGGAAAAAGCCTTGCACAAGGGCGAGTTTCAAGTTGTCTCTTGGGCAACCGCTTTTGCCCTAGCGCTATTGCGATTGGACGGTGAAAAGTATGGAAACTAATCCGCAGTCTGATTTGTGGGAAAAGCTGAAAGCCTTTAATAACGAGGAACTGATATGATCCATTTACTCGAGCAAAAGGCGACGGCTCATCAAGTTCATGAAATGCTTGAGGAACTCAAAACCATGATCAAAATTGTGGTGGATATTGAGCGCGAGGTGCTCGCTGGTGGAGGAGAGATGCATTCTGATTGCGAAACACTCTTACTCGATGGCGGCAGCAAACAAGCTGATTTGTGGGGTGCAAACTGGTACCCGGAGCGACAATATATCGAGTTTGAATCCTTGATCAACATACGTCCTCGGGCAGGCAATCGCAGCATGATCATTCAGAACAAAGAAATATGTCAAAAGGTAGAATCAATAACGCGGAACCTACTAGAGGGGGTTTTATGAACCATCGAGAGCGCAAGCGAGACCGATATCTTAGAGATCCGCTGCCAATTCGTCTGGGTGGATTGGCAGCAGATTTGGCGCGCGTTGCTTCAACGGCTAGGCATGAGCCTGTTAATCCCGCGGTAGTGACTATGCTTGAAGAAAGCCAATGGTTTATTGAATGGACAGCGGCCGATACAGAGATAGAAGTGGCTGCTGAACTTGTTGATATACAGCGGCAAGTTGCGTTGTGGCGGCGAGCATGGCCAGAGGCGCAGAAACAGAGCATCCAACGTGCCCTGCTCTCTGTGCAAGCGCAGAAATGGTCCGATCAAGTATTAGCTTATTCTGGCTTGCTGGACGGATAGAGAAACCTAGCTAAACGATTGCGGACAGTTGAAGTGTGATGCGACATCTTGCCCGCATCACGCTTCATTCATCCCCCTCGATCCCGCCCGCCGGCATCTGGATATCGGTTACATTGCCGTGGAAGTCGATCACGATGCGAAAGCCCAGCATGCCCATCCACTGGCGCGCATCTTCTGGGATCGGCTGGCCAACCTGTTTTTCGATATTGTTGATCGACGACTCGACGGCGGCCTTGGTGAAGATGTCATCCTTGCCCATCATCTTCAGCATCTGGTCCACCGCCACAGCGCGCTGATCTTCCACTTGTTCGCGCATAAAACGCAACACCTGGATGTCCACGCCTTCCGCGTCAATGTGCCGCTTGAAGTCGTCGTCCATCACGACATAACAGGCATTCTCACCCACATAGGCCACGTTGGCCGCCTTGCCATTTTCGTCCACCACCAAACCGGCGAACATCGCTGATTTTGCCATAATTGCTCCTGTCATCCCAACTCTCCCGCCAAAAATTCAAAACTGCGCCGCACACTCGTCAATGGTTCTTTGGGCAGATCGTGTTCCACGATGTACCACTCAGCGCCGGCTGCCTTGGCCGCGGGCAAGAGCGCAGACCAATCCATGGTGCCGTGACCAACGTCGGCGAAGCCCATCTGATCTTCGTTTTGACCGGCGGGGGCCAGGTCTTTACAATGCACACGCGGACAGCGCCCGGCATAGCGATTTAATAATTGCACGCCGCTTTGACCACCGCGCTCCACCCAGGCCAAGTCAATCTCAAAGCCCAAGAGTTCGGGTTTGGCCGCGCCCAACAGCCAATCAATCGCCAACTTGCCCTCGATTTCAGCCATTTCGAAGGCGTGGTTGTGATAGAGCAGACGCATGCCGGCGTCGGCGCAGCGTTGACCAACTGCCTCTAGCGTGCGTCCTAATTCAATCCAGCCGCTGGAGCCGGCCGCGCGTGCGGCTTCTGGGATCCAGGGCACAACCAACGTCGTATTGCCAACTGCCTTATTAAAAGCAATCACCCCGTCCAAATCGGCCTCAATGGCAGCCAGCCCCACGTGCGCCGAGACCACTTGCAGCCCAGTCTTGGCGAGCAAGGCGTTCATTTCATCGGCGGTACAGCCGTGGTTGCTGGTGGTTTCGACGCCTTTGTAACCAATCGCAGCGACCTCGGCTAACAAATCGGCAAACGGGAGCGTCAGGTTGCGCAATGAGTAAAGTTGAACAGCAATGGGGAGAGAAGTGCTAGACATTTTGGTTTCCTTTCTGATTAACTATGTTTGGATGCTACAGGTTCCCGACAGGATAGCGTTATTTAACCCTAATCCAACCCAGAACACA
>JBBRVA010000593.1:0-5455 GCA_038247295.1 Caldilineales bacterium
ATTCGTTCATCATCAGAACGAATGGCCGGACCATGACCGCCGCCGCGAACTGGCTTTAAATTTCTTGCTATACGCCTACGTTACTCATTCACGACCACTTCGGTGCCCACCGCTGACCAGTTGTAGAGTGCCTCTGCTTCGGGTAGCGGCAGGTTGACACAGCCGTGGCTGACGGGCGTGCCAAAATTGTTGTGCCAATAGGCGCCGTGGATCGCAAAGCCTTGATAGTAATACATCGTCCACGGCACGTCGGGCGTGTCATAGTCGATGCCGGTCATGCGCGTCTCGTCGTACTTAACATAGACGTTGAAGGCGCCGGGCAGCGTTCGCCAGCCCGGTTTGCCCGTGCTAACCGTGGTTTTGAGCACCGGCGTTTCGCCCTGCCAGGCGGTCAGCGACTGATCGCTGATATCAATTTCGATCCAACGCCGGCCTTCTGGCACACCCTGGCCCAACGGCCCAACCACGGGCGCGGGGATCTCTTCCGCCACCGGATCGGCTTCGCCCGCAACTGCGGATGGTGCACCGGTGTTGTCGATAAAGATGGGTACAAAATATTCGTCATAATTGAGGCCGTGGTAGACCACCCGCAAACGTAATAAGTGTTTGCCGTTGGGATACTGGGTTGTGTCCAGATTGGTGAGCCGGCCAGGCTGCGGATGCGTTTTCTCGCCCAGCGCCACAAAGTGCGCTTGATCCTCATCGTAGTTGAGCAGCAGATCAAGCTGCCATTTACGAAAGGTAGAATGTTGCGCAATCCCTTCTACGGGCACAATGCCTTGGAGTATGCTATTGCTGCCGGGCGTCAAAATGCCGTTGCCATCAGCCGCGCGTGCCGCTTGGGCAAGGCCAAATAGTAAGATGAGGGCGAAGATTGGCAGCAGGAGGATTTGTCTAACTTGTTTATACGGCATAAGAACCCTTCTCTGTAAAAGCGTGCTATCATCCAACGCGATAACCAATTTGATAATCGGTCAAGCTGATAGTCAATTTGATAAATTGGCACTACATAGGACGAATAATACCATACATTCTGTTCAGGAAGGGGATCGTGATTACCAAGTAAATAGCGAATTTTTAGTCAAATGACGCCACTTGTACCTGTATCGAGCCTGCGCCTATGCTCAAAAATGGTAATCTTTCTCGCCTGCTTCGATCCGAAGCGCCAGGCGATTTTGAGCCGGCGCTAATGGACAGACGGCGTAAGGTGTATAAGCACAATATGGATTGGTCGCCAGGTTGAAATCGAGCACGACTTTGCCCGCGGTGGGCTGTTCTGCATAGAGAAAACGGCCGGCGGGATAAGTTTCTGTGCCATTCGTCTTATCGCAAAAATTGAAAAAGAGCTTATCACCGCTCTTTTCCGCATCCAAGCGCACCTCGTTGCCCGCCCAGGTAAAAACAGCCGCACCCGGGCTGATTGCGTTCTCTATATTCCCGGCGCCATCGGTGATTGGAATCAAGCGTGGTTCTGCGTGGGCCACAAATTGCGCCTCGATCCGGTAGGCGGGGTCCACTGGATACCAATGTAACCCGGTGAACTGTTGCCGCGCCGGATTCGTCTTGTCCCACAGGCGAATGGCATAGCGATCGCCGCGCTGGATCACGAGCATGGTCAACTCGCCTAGGGTCACCAAATCTGGCATTGGGGTTTTGTCGTGGTTCAGCGCTTTCGTTGTGATCGCCTCGCCATTGACATGCACAATCACACCGGGTTCCACCTGAAGCACCAGGCGTCCGTCGTCAAAATGCAAGACGCCGGCATAGTCCGGGGCCGAGTGGGCAGGCAGCACAATGTCGTTGCTATTGGCTGAACCCAGGGAATTCGCACCCGGTTGCAGCCAATACAACCCGGCCAGGGTTAACCAACTGCGATCTTCCAGCAGCGCCTGGGCGCGTTGCTGGCGTTGGGTGAGAACTGTGTCCGTATAAGCTGCATCATTCGTCATAATTGTGTCCTGCTATCCGTGGATTAGTCATCGTTTAAATTGTGGCTGAACGTTAGTCGACTTGATGGGAGATAGGGAATAGGGAAACAAGGAGACAGGGAAACAAGTAGACAGAGAAACAGGATTATTTACGTGTTTACCTATGTACCTGTTTCCCTGTCTCCCCTACCCCTCACCCGCCTTGCACACCGGCTCCCCTAGGGTTTGGAGCAGGCGGTTGGCCCAGGCGAACATGGCGACAACGTGGGTCAGGTCGAGAATTTCCAGATCCGTCAGCCCGGCCGCGCGCAGGGGCGCCAAATCGGCCGCCGTAGTCTGATTGGGCGTTTCCGTCAGCTTGACCGAATAATCGACAATCGCGCGCGCCCGCGGTTCGAGGGTGGTTGTGACGCCTTCATCAAGGATACGCTGGATCACTTCCGGCTGTTTGGTCAGTTGCGCATAGCGTTGGGCATGAACAGCGGCGCAGTAGACGCAGCCATTGACCCGCGAGACGGCCACGCTGGCCAACTCACGGTCGGCGCGGGCCAGACCGCGCGGGCCGTACATCACGGCATTAAAAAGGCGTGAGCGCTCGCGCAACGCATCGACATCGTGGACTAGCAACAGGTAATAGGGTGAGGTCTTGGCCGTGGGCGTGCTTTCTTCCAGCACGGCGATCTGCTCTGGCGTTGCCGTGGCGAGGTCAACGGTCTCCAGCCAGGCCACCCAATCGACTGGGTCGATGGTAAAACTGGTTTGGCGTGTGCTCATGCGGCCTCCGCCAATAATTGGAGACCGGCCAACACGCGCACTTGATAGCTCAAAAAGGCGATCAACTGGGCGATACTGACAATGTCGCGCGCGCTCAACCCATGCGTTTGTAATTCGGCAAGTTGCTCTGCCGTTGCCGCACGTGGCTCGTTGGTAAGCTGATCGACATGGCGGAGAATGGCCGCCTCACGCGCGCTAAGGGTGTTAGCCGCGGGAAAGTTCTCAACCGCCGTAATTGTTTCTGCCGATACACCGCGTTGCTGGAGCAATCCCCGGTAATGCTCAATCAGCCCGGGGCTGGCCGTCAGGATTGCTGCGCGCAGCGCGACCATTTCACGCTCGGCTAGGGAGACGCCGGCTGGATCGGTGGGTGTGAGCAGCGCGTTGTAGCTGCCTTGCGTGTAGCGGGCAACATCGGCGCGTCGGGCGCGGGTTTCGGCCAGGGTCGAGCCCGGCTGGATCGCGGCGAGCAGATCGAGCAGATCGGGTGCGCTGACTTCGGCGTCGTTTACTTGTGCCTGTGCCATACAATTCCTTTCATCGATACTATAGTCATCCGTATATAGTCATGGGCAATGGGCGACAGCTTATCCCGCCATGCGCTCGCGCACGGCTTGAATGATGGTGGCATGCTCCGGAAAACCACCATCGCGATACATCGAATGCACCAGATCGCCATTGACCACCACATCGAACGCACCCTCTTGCCACGGGATGATCTCGATTGCGGCCAGTTCGTGCAGGAATTCGTGCATCAGCGCCGATGTCAACGCAAGTGTCTGCGGTTCGTACCCACATTCAGCACAGTAGGTGATGCTAACCTTGACGCGCCCGTTGGCGGAACTTTGCGCTGTCTTGGTGCCTGTTGGTGTCGATGAGACAGGGATGGTGACCGGCTCTGCTTGCTGCGCAATGCCATGCTCGATCAAGGCGCGCAATTCGCGTACAACCTCGTGGTCAGAAAAAGTGCGATTTTCCTCACGAAATTTGCCAAACGCCTCAGTCAGCCGAGCGCGACCCTCTTCCGACAACTGCGCCGGCGGGGTGTCGATGGCAAAGCCAGCCAGTGCCGGCTCGTTGGCAAACAGATCGGCGCGCATCTTGGCTTGCAATTCGTACATGCGCGCCGGCCGCTCGATCCAGTGACCCAGCTCGTTAAAATTGGCGTCAAAGAAGACAAAGACCGGAATCGCCCGAAACTGGCCTTCTTTGAGATATTGGTCGATCAAGTCCAGATTTTGGTCGCGCAGAAAAATCCGCACGTTGAGCTTACCGCTCTTCTCCGCCAACCGGCCAAGCACGGGCAGATTATTGATCACATCGCCGCACCAATCTTCCGCAATCGCTACCACATGCAGGGTTTGCGGCAATTGGGCAAAAAAGGCGAGGTCATCGGCGGCAAACTCGATCGACTTTTCATTCGCTTCCAAGCGTTCGCGGTTGCGCGTCATCTGTGCTTTGTAATCGGCGTAGGTTAGCCCTTGCTCAAAACGTTCCTTGCTGACAGGCATGATATTTTCCCTTTCCAGAGTTTCAATTTTCCAGTGTTTAACTTTGTGGTTGTTTGCTATAACGGAAGGTGCAGCACGGCGCACCCTGCATGATTGTCTGCTTGCGCTCCAACTTGATCTCTGGGTTGAAGCCCTCCACCAGTGAGTAATCGCGGTTGCAGGAGAGCACCGCGCCCAAGTCCGCCCGCCCCAATGCGCGGTACATCTCGGCGTAGCGACAGCGCGTGACATCAAAATCATACTGTTCTTCATTCTGTTCCAACACATCGATCTCCAAGGCGTTGCCCTTGCGCCAATCACCCGCCGATTGTGAAAAGGCGAGCAGCGAGTTGTCGCCCACGGCCGCCGCGCGTTCGGCGCCCTGTTGGCGCGCCACGTTGATGATGGTCTCACTCAAGATTGCTAACACGCGTTCGCGCTCAAACTCATTCGCCAGCGCATCCACAAAAGGACCAATGATGCGTGCTTCGATCTCGCGCCGCTTTAATACACCAATTTCGTTCAAGGTGTCGGGCGGCAACGCGGCAGGGGAGACATTTGTTGCATTCGTCATAAATTCTCCTTTCTAAAGTATGGGTGTTAGGTGGGGGGAAATAATTAACTGTGAATAATTAACAATTAATTATTAATGGTCAGTCGCAGCCGGCGTGGCTGGTTCTAAATTAAGTATTAATTGTTAATTATTCACAGTTAATTATTCTTTATTCACGCCCTTCACATTCGGTTGCCAGCCCAATGCCGGCGCGATCTCAACGGCAATCTGTTCCAACATGCGGATCGCTTGCGCTAGTGGCGGGGTGGCGGGGTTGAATTGGATAATCAGATCGGTGGCATACGGCAGGGTGCGATCCGCCGCCAGTGTTGCCGCTACCTCGTCCGGATGGCCATAGGCGATGTGCATGCGTTCGCAATAATATTCGAGCGACTGACCGGCGGGCAAGTGGCCTTGTTTGATCATTGCCTCTGTGGCGCGCAAGACCGGCGCACGCAGCGCCGCCAGTGCCGTCTGTTTATCGGCGGCGGGATAGATGCCGCGCGATAGCCCAATCCGCGGTGGTGTCGTTTGGCCGTTCCAAGCAGTTATATACGCATCGGCCAACGTGGTTTGGATCTGATCCGTCGTCTGCTCTTTCGCGTAGGCGGCACGACTGAGCAGCAGACCGACGCCTTGTTGCGCCACGTATTGCACGCCGGCTGGACTCAAGGCGCTTTGCCAGAGCCGGTCGACCAAGGTGGGCGCGG
>JBBRVA010000594.1:0-5448 GCA_038247295.1 Caldilineales bacterium
GTATGCAACGAGTTCAATGGTTGATGCCTCGCTTGCGCCGTGGTCGCCTGGCCTTGCTGCTATTGCTGATCATTAGCGGTCTGCTGTTGCCAGGAATTGCATTGGCCGCACCGCTGCAATCACCACCGGCGGATCGGCAACCCTGCGCCGCGATTCACACTGTCCAGCGCGGTCAAAACTTGACGGTAATCGCCCGCTATTATGGCGTTGGCCTCTATGAGCTGGCCCAGGCCAATAATATCCATAACATCAATCGGATCTATGTGGGGCAAAGATTGTGCATCCCCGGTGTGTATTCACCGCCACCGCCAGGACCGCAGCCCGGTGATAGAATCTATTACACCGTAAGGCCGGGTGACACCTTGGCCAAGATCGCCTGGCAATTTGGCGTCTCGGTGCCCTACCTGATGCAGATTAACCGGTTGAATAATCCTAATCGGATTGAGGTAGGCCAGGTGTTGTTGGTATCCGATGGGCCGATGCCCATGCCGCCGCCAATGCCACAACCGCAGCCACCCCCGCAGCCGCCACCACAGCCGGTGGACGTGTGGGTTGGCTCCTATTACAACAACAAGGATCTGCAGGGCGCGCCCTTATTTGTGCGCTCCGATCCAAACATCAACTTTAACTGGGGTACGGGCAACCCAGGTGGTGGGCTCGGTGATGACAACTTTAGCGTCCGTTGGACGCGCAGCGCTTATTCGCCGGGTGGCCGCTTCCGTCTCTTTGTGACGGTGGATGATGGTGTACGCCTCTTCGTCGATGATCAGATTGTGATTGACGCCTGGCGTGTGCAGCCGTCCACCAATCTTTTCGGTGACGTTACGCTTAGCCCAGGTTATCACACAGTACGTTTGGAATATTTTGAAGAGAGCGGCGTGGCCGGGGTTACGTTGAATTGGACACAGTTGCAGTAGGATTAAGGTAAGTAGTAAGTGGTCAGTAGTAAGTGGTAAGTAATGGGGATGCGAGACTGGTTACTACTTACTATACTGCAAAAGCTCATAAATGATAATGGTCACCAGAGGAATTATCCCGAAAACTATTATCATTTATCACCTTGCTCAGTATACTTACCATTTACCTTCTAACAAGGAGCAGCCTGAGTGATTACAGCGACCATTCGTGACATTGCGATTATCATCATTGCCTTTCAAACGATTGTGATCGGCGCGCTATTGGGCCTTCTGGTTTGGCAGGTCTGGCGCCTGGTCAAGACGATCCAGACCGAGATCAAGCCGATTCTGCGCGACACTCAGGAGACAGTAGGCACCGTGCGCGGTACGGCGACCTTCGTCAGCAACAATGTGGTGGATCCAGTCGTAAAAACCAGCCGTAATCTGGCTGGGTTTCGCCGTACAGTTCAATCCTTAACCGCCGACCTGCGGCCACGCCCCAAACCAGCCGTGCGCCGGACGCCAACGCCGGATCCAAGCCCTGAACCCGGTGATAAAATTCCCTTATAAAAAAGCGCCATCCCAACTAGGATGGCGCTTTTTAGTGCGGTGCAAAATAAAGGCTCATCTGTGCAAAGTGGGCAAACCATTGTTTTCCCTTATGAAAAACAGCCTGGTTGCCCACTTTCGGCTGATGAGCGAAAATAAAATGGCCGAAGCTTATCGACTCTGTTCTAATTTTTTCTCTTGCATACGGTCGAGAACTGCTGTGCAACCGATGAAAAATGCCGCTGCGGCTGGCACAAGCGCATCTGAGTGTAAGCCCATAATTTCCAAGGTGATAAAAACCACCAAAAGTAGCGCGCCCAGCCCAAGCAGCGTGTTACTCAACACGTTTTTGGTCATAATATCCTCTTCTGAATCAACAAGCCAAACTACCTTTACGCGCGAGTATAGCGCCAGGCACTCGTTTCCCCAAATGAGCGGGCAATGGCAATCTTGAGTGTACATTTGTCACCCGTGTGCTCGCAATGTTCCGTATGAAAAGCGTAGGGTAATCGTTGGCATCTCTTTTGGCCTACTGCCAAGCTTTGCGGCTGCTAAACGCTAGCCTAGAGGGCAACCAGCCTGAGTAGCGTATTTTAGCCCAAAAAATCCCCTTCCGAGGTGAACTTGGAAGGGGTCATAATTTCCACGCCTGCCTTTTGCCGGGAAGGTCGGCCAGGCAGGCAATGAGGAATGATAGATCAGGGCGACATGAGTCGCATAGAAAGAGTATAGCATTACTAGATTTGTAAGCGCAAATTCAATCTTATGCCATTACGATCCTAGTAAGGGAGCTGCCCAATTGGCTATCAATGCGCAACTGCATGGGCCTGCACAGTGTCAGTGGCTTCGTTGCTCGACTCAACCGGTTGCGCCAGGGCAGAAGCCGTTAACAAGACTAGTGTGATCCAGATCAGATCGGCAAGCAGCAAATGAATAAGTTGAATGGCAACTGGTGCTTTGAGTGCCACATTAAGGGCACCCAAGAGCAGTTGGGCGATGAACAGCACGAATAACCAACGACTGTAACGCTTGGTTTGAACACTCGGGAAGCGCGCCTGCACAATCCAGACGGTGACGGCCAAGATGCCACCAACGACAAAGGCGAGAATAGGGTGATAAATGCGGGTGGCGACCAAGGTGGCGACCAACGGTGATTCGGCTGGATTAATGCCGCCATGCAAAACCAAGGTGTCACCCAGCGCCGTAATGCCACCGCTGGCGCCTAAGATCAGCATAGCGCCAAAAGTTATAATGAGTAATGGGGTCACAATGCCTTGGCCACGCCATTGCAAATGTCTGCCATTTGACGCCCACCAGGCTGTCAACGTTAGCACGCCCAGCAAGAGAAAGGTATTGATCAGATGCGCGGCTACCCAATACGCGCGCGCGACAGAAACATCCAATGCCACATACTCAAATAAGACTAAGCCCGCACCCACCAGCGCCTCTAGCAGCATAAAGATCATCGAAAGCAGCGCGCCCAAACGTACGGGGTGCCCTTTGGGATAGGCACGCCAGGCCCAGATCAGCAACACGACGACCCCAATCAAGGCGAAACCGCTGGTTATCCGGTGCGATAATTCGATCAGAGTTTCAATGCGCGGGGCGCGCGGCACCAATTCGCCATTACACAGCGGCCAATGGTTACCGCAGCCTGCGCCAGAACCCGTCGCGCGTACAAACGCGCCCCAGAGGATGACTAGAATATTATAGGCAAGGACACCCCAGGCAAAAGGGGCGAAACGCTTCGTTGTCATTTGCTGCTCCTCTTCTTATCACTTTCCAGGCATGAATACTTTCGTTTGTACATTTTACCACAAATGCTTCCCAAAACTGTTGGCACATTTACAGAAAGTTCGCTGTAGCGTACAATGTAGTCAAGTTGTTGAAAAAATGAGCAAATGAAAATTGCAGGAGTATCAATTTGAAATATAACAAATATGGCTGGCACATTATCACAGCAATCCTTGTTGCGTTGACACTCGCCGCTTGCCAAATGGGGCTGAATTCATCACCTGCTTCACCCGCGATTACACCCGTCCCACTGCCTACACGCATGTTCTCTGATCCCAGCACACTGCCCACCGCAGTGCCCATCGCCGCGATCGATCTGTTTGGACGCTCGACCGAAGAACAATTAACCCAGGTCGTAGTCCCACCGCGTGATCTGCGTGATTTGACGGTGCGCTTAAATCCACAAATTGACGCCGTGCCTGCGATTGTCAACAGCACTACGCCCAGCTATACCGTCGGTGATCAGATCAAATTCTGGGTCCACAATGTCGATGCGATCACCAATGCCCAGATTACAGCCGAGCTCGTTTATAAGACCGATGTGGCCTATGTTTGGATCGAAACCGGACAAACCTATGATCTGCCGGCGATCCAGCGTTCCATTGATCGCTTTAGTCAGCAAAGTTACCCGGCCGAGGTGGCCTTTTTTGGCAGCGAATGGTATCCAGGTGTGGACAACGACCCACGCGTCCATCTGCTCCATACCGTCGGTCTAGGCGGCGGCATCGCCGGCTACTTTAGCAGCGCCGACGAATACAGCGCGCTGGCACGCCCGCTCTCCAATGAAAAAGAGATGTTCTATATCAACTTAAAGTGGGTCAATAGCCTTAGTGACTACACCACCTATGAAACCGTGCTCGCGCACGAATTTCAACATATGATCCATTGGGCGCATGATGCCAACGAAGAAGGGTGGGTGAACGAGGGGCTGAGCGAATTTGCCAAGGAAGTAGCCGGCTACGGACCAGAAACAAGCTTTGTTGGCTCTTTCTTGAACCAACCCGATACCCAACTTAATACCTGGTCTTCCGATAGCGGTCAGAATGGCGTCCATTACGGCAGCGCCTATCTCTTTATGCATTACTTAAATCAGCGCTTTGGGGCCAGTGTAACCAAACCGTTGGTCGCAAACTCAGCCAACGGCATTGATGGGATTAACGCTGCGCTGGCTGCGGCAGGGCAAGCTGAAGATTTTGATGCCGTTTTTGCCGACTGGATCGTCGCCAACTATGCCAATGATGCGGATGCGCTGGGCCGCGATGGCGTCTACGGCTACCGCAAGTTACCCCTATCCAGGCCGACCGTTGCGCAGACTGTGGAGCAGATACCATTTGCGCCTCCGCCGGCTACGGTCCATAATTATGCCACCGACTACGTGGCGTTGCCCGATACGGGCGATATTACCATCCAATTTTCTGGTCAAACGACTACTCATTTGGTCGACACAAAACCTTACAGTGGACGCTATTTGTGGTGGAGTAATCGCGACGATAGTTCCGCCAGCCACTTGACGCGCGCCTTTGACCTGCGCGCTCTGGAAGATGGTGCACCGGTCGCGATGGACGTTGCCATGTGGTGGGAGATCGAAACTGATTATGATTATGGTTATGTGATGGCCAGCCGTGACGGACGCAAGTGGCAACTTTTAACCGGGCAACAGACCACAACCACCAATCCAAGCGGCAATAGTTTTGGCGCTGGCTATACCGGTCAAAGCCCAGTAGGATGGGTAACGGAAAGCTTCGATCTGACGCCCTATGCCGGTGAAATGGTTCAGATTCGGTTTGAGTATATCACGGACGACGCCACCAACCGCAGTGGTTGGCTGATCGACGATGTGAGCATTCCAGTTTTGGGCTACGCCACCAATTTTGAGGACGATGTGGCTGGGTGGGAAAGCAGTGGCTGGTTACTCACCGATAATCAACTGACGCAAGACTGGTTGCTCCAGGTGATGGAGTTCACGGGTGATGAGCTGACTACTCTCCAGCGCATACCCGTCGATGCCGAGGGTAATGCCCAGTTCGATGTGGGTAATTTGGGCGATGGCCGACGCGCCGTCTTAGCGATCAGCGCCCTGGCCCCCGTGACGACCGAGCCGGCCACTTATGAGTTTTTAATCAATCAAGCCCAAGAGTAGCCTGGAACCATAAATTTATATGAACCATCAAACAATTATCGTTCTCGATTATGGCAGCCAATACAGCCA